>NZ_JADPGO010000013.1:0-50961 GCF_015668165.1 Blautia sp. 1001283B150304_161114_C9
ATGGAATCTTAGCTCAGCTGGGAGAGCATCTGCCTTACAAGCAGAGGGTCATAGGTTCGAGCCCTATAGGTTCCATACTTGGATGGATTCCCGAGTGGCCAAAGGGGGCAGACTGTAAATCTGTTAGCAACGCTTTCGAAGGTTCGAATCCTTCTCCATCCACTTAGCTTAACAGCTAAGCCGATGTGGCTCAATTGGCAGAGCAGCTGATTTGTAATCAGCAGGTTATCGGTTCGAGTCCGATCATCGGCTTTTGATTTTAAAAATTAATATCGCGGGGTGGAGCAGTCTGGAAGCTCGTCGGGCTCATAACCCGAAGGTCATAGGTTCAAATCCTGTCCCCGCTATTTTGCCCAGATAGCTCAGTTGGTAGAGCAGAGGACTGAAAATCCTCGTGTCGCTGGTTCGATTCCGGCTCTGGGCATTCACTTTGAAAGTGATAATTAAATAATATGGAGCATTAGCTCAGTCGGTAGAGCACTTGACTTTTAATCAAGTTGTCCGGGGTTCGAATCCCCGATGCTTCACTTTAAAACTTCTGTGAGAATATCACAGAAGTTTTTTTGTGTTTTTTTAACCCTAACATCATTTTATGGAATTACTATAGAGAAATAAAAAAGTTCTAAAGTTTTATGCTTTTTCATATATTATTAGTACCTGATACCATTAACCGTAGGAAGTGCGCAGTCTTAACGGTGGACAGGCTGTTTGAAGTCAGTAGATGTAATGCAGAACAGGAGGAGTTTTTATGAAGAGTCCTTTAAAGAATCTGAAAAAATATTTTCAGTTAATCATGACTGCTCTTATTTGCTTTGTAATGGGAGTCATTGAAGACAAGAAAAGAATCTGCATAAAAGATACAGATTCTAAAAAAGACAGAACTGTTTTGCGTCCGGATGATAAAAAGAACAACAGAAAAAATAAAATCATTTACTGGAATGAACCACGAATCCAGAATAGAATAAATAGAGCTGTATATTTTAATACGGGGTAATGAAGCCCCGTATGCAGAAACTATCGCAGTCCTCTCAATTAATGAATTTGAGACAGTTCAGCAGGATTTTATGTTCTGATGAGCAGGATCAATATGCATTATTTACGAGAATTGCTATATAACAGAAGTGTTATAAATAATATACATACAGATAAATATATATGTATATACTAAAAAGAAGAAGTTTATAATGATGGTCTGATATGAGAAAGTCTTTTTTCCCTGGAACAACGGGAATCTTTGCTCTGTTTTTTGTTCCCTATATAGTTACAATTATTTTTAATGGTGCCAACACTACATTGATCAATAAAAAATTTAATGTGGAAATGCTTCTGCCGGTGATCGTTTCATCGCAGATTGAAGACAAATATGAACTTGAGACTATAAAAGCACAAACAATCATAGCAAGATCAAATTTTTACCGGACAATGAAAGAGGAGAAAAATCTGGCAATAACTTTATGTCAGATAAAGGAAGAGATGGAGGGGAAATCCCTGGCTTGTGTAATTTTACAGAATAAGTACGAAAAAGCAGTAACAGAAACAGAAGGAAAAGTCATTGTATGGAATAAAGAATTAAAGTTAGTTCCCTATCATGAATTAAGTGCAGGACAGACAAGAGATGGAATGGAAGTTTTCCACAACGAAGATGATTCGTATCTCAGATCCGTACACAGTTTTGTGGATAAAAATGCAAAAGATTATTTGAATAGTGTATACATAAATAAAAATGTCCTTCCGGAAAGAATTGAAATAAAATCCAGGGACAGTGCCGGTTATGTTACAGAAATTCTGGCTGACGGGAAAGTGTTGGAAGGCGAGGCATTCAGAAAAGGAATGGGACTCACGTCCTCAAATTTTACAATTCAGAAGTCTGGAAAGGAAATACGATTTTTATGTAGAGGAAAAGGTCATGGATTAGGATTTTCACAATATGGAGGGAATGAGATGGCAAAGGAGTCTGCGAATGCAAAAGAGATCTTACAATATTATTTTCCTGAGATGGATGTGCTGAACATAAAATCTGTAAATTGCTGAATAGATACGAATATTCTGGACACCCTATAGATATGAAGATGAAAACAGAGGTGAAAGGAATATGATGAATAACAAAGTGACAAGAATCATTGCCAATTCCGTTGGACTGGCCGCTGTAGCAGCATTGGGAATTACAGTTTATCAGTTAGGTACCTCCCCGGTCAAAGAGAAAACTCCTGAAGAAAAAACAGAAAATGTCGGTGAAAGTACACAGGATACGGAAGAACAATTGAGTGAAGATGCAGGAACGAATCATGTGGAGTCAGAAAATCAGTGGATATCCGATGACGGGGAAGATTTGGATGATACAAAGGTTACATTCCAAAAACAAGGAATGTATGGGGAAACAGCTCAGAATACTGTGGATAATAATGAATCAGATAATACTGCCGATGTGGATAAGACTGACAATGCTGTAAATTCTCAGCAAGCAGAAGAATCATCAGTAAATGCAAATATGAAATCCCAGACGATATCAGAAGATCAGGCAGATGAAGCAACAGATGTTTCGGCATCGGCCCTGAATCTTGCGACAGTAAATTTTTCGGAAGATACATTAATGGAGTGGCCGGTGAATGGAAATGTTCTCCTTGATTACAGTATGGATCAGACTACTTATTTTCCGACGCTTGATCAGTATAAATTGAGTCCGGCTATTGCTGTCGGTGCAGTAGAGGGAGCACCTGTGGTAGCTGCTGTTAATGGCAAGGTTTATTCTATAGAGCAGAATGCGCAGACGGGTACTACACTGACAATGGAACTTGGAAATGGATATCAGGCTGTTTATGGACAGCTTACAGATCTGACAGTGTCAGAAGGAGATACAATTAAAAAGGGAACGACGATAGGATATATTGCACAGCCTACAAAATATTACAGCACAGAAGGAACCAATCTTTATTTTGCAATGAAAAAGGATGGAGAACCAATAGATCCGATTGAATATCTTCCATAATGAAATAGAAGAAAAAAACAGGGCTGCCGTAGATCGGCAGCCCTTAATTTGGTATAGGGCCAAGACAGTAACGTATAAACAGTACTTTGATATTTGCAACAGAAATGATATGTGTAGTATAATACAAAATATGTAGTGATTCAGCAGTTAACAATTCGTGGATATCAGATTAGGGGCAAAATCTCCCACAAATTGTGACATACATCTTGCGGAAAGCATTTTTCAGACACGCTCTAGCATCATAAAATACTGCTGGTTATAAAAATACTTTCGGAAATTATACAGACAGCATGAAAGAGGAGCTTTTTATATGAATATTAATGAGATTGCCAAACTGGCAGGGGTCTCCAGAGCTACCGTATCCAGGTATCTGAACAATGGTTATGTCAGTGAGGAAAAGAAAAAAAATATCAGCAGAGTTATTGAAGAAACCGGATATCAGCCTTCTTCACAGGCGCAGAGGCTGCGTACTAAGAAGACAAAACTGGTCGGAGTAATTCTGCCAAAGATAGATTCCAATACGATCAGCCGGGAAGTTGCCGGAATCAGTGACATACTTACCAAAAAAGGATATCAGCTGATACTGGCAAATACAAATAACAGTGTTGAAGAAGAATTGAAATATCTTTCGCTGTTCAGGGATAATCAGGTCGATGGTGTTATTTTTATTGCCACCATATTGACAAAACAGCACAGGGAAATGATGAAGGGATTTAAAGTTCCGATTGTTTTACTTGGACAACAGCTGGATGGTTATCCATGTATTTTTCAGGACGATTATAAGGCTGCTGTAAATCTTACTGAACAGATGGTGAAGACAGGAAAGAAGTTTGGATATATTACAGTTACGGATAAAGATGAGGCAGTTGGCAGGCAGCGAAAATCAGGTGTGGAGAAGGTTCTTGGAGAAAATCAGATCACATTGGAAAGTGGATGTGTAAAATGCGGAAATTTCACATTAGAGTCAGGATATGAGAAAGCGAAAGAACTTTTTACGGAGCATCCCGATGTAGATACATTGATCTGTGCAACAGATACCATGGCAGTTGGAGCGGCAAATTGGCTGAGGGAAAACGGATATCAGATTCCTCAACAGGTTCAGATTGCCGGAATGGGAGACAGTTTTCTGGGAAAGATCATAGAACCAAAGCTGACTACTGTACATTTTTTTTATAAGACAAGTGGAATGGAATCAGCAAAAGTGCTGGTAGATTTGATAGAATCTAAGGAAACATCATCTGTACATAAAGAAATAAAAATGGGATGTAAGGTGGTACTCAGAGAGTCTCACCGAAATATATGACTGAACATGAAAGAGGAACTCTGAGGCAATCATCAGAGTTCTTTTTTTCCGGATAATTGGATTTACATATATTAATTTACATATATTAAAGGGAGTGTTTTGGAAATAATATATAAAAAATGGATATAATATTTGTGATATGTTACATATTTACAAATAAAAAACGCCCAGATATAATAGCATACATGAGAACGATTCCATAAAAGTACATACAATCCATAGGAAATACATATTGGTGATCAGATAAGAAATATCGTGAGAGTGCAAGACATCTGCTGAGTTATAATCAGATATCAGAGTAAATTTGGAATGGTATAAGATGATATTAAGGTTAAAAGGTATTTTTATAAGATTAACAAGTGAAATTTGTTGAATATGTGAGAATCTCAAAGTGTACATTTATATGAGAACGATTCCATAAAAGGAGGATATTATGGATTACAGAAAAACAGCACAGGAGATATATGACCATATCGGTAAAAAAGAAAATATTATTTCCGCAGCTCATTGTGCCACACGTCTTCGCCTGGTTATCAGTGATAATTCAAAGGCTGATAAGGAATATGTTGAGAACATTGAAGGCGTAAAAGGTGTTTTCTTTGCGCAGGGACAGATGCAGATCATTCTGGGAACAGGTGTAGTTAATAAAGTATATGATGAGTTCATCCGGATTGCAGGAGTTTCTGAGAGCAGTAAAGAAGAGCTGAAAAAAGTTGCGGCTTCCAGGGCAAATCCGGTGCAGAGACTGATCAAGACACTTGGAGATATTTTTGTGCCGATTATTCCTGCAATTGTTGCAAGCGGTTTCCTGATGGGAATTATGGAAGCACTGAACTTCATGGTAAACAATGGATTTTTGAATATTGATACCAGCGGTTCTATTTATACATTTGCACAGCTTTTCAGTAATACGGCATATACGTTCCTGCCAATCCTCATCGCATACAGCGGTGCTAAAGTGTTTGGTGCAAACCCGTATCTGGGTGCAGTTATCGGTATGATTATGATTCATCCGAATCTCCAGAATGCATGGACAGTTGCCACAGAAGGTGTTAAAGCAACTCAGAAAGTATGGTTTGGACTTTACTCTATTGATATGGTCGGATATCAGGGGCATGTAATTCCGGTTATCATTGCAGTATGGGTACTGGCTCAGATTGAGAAGAGACTTCACAAAGTAGTGCCGGCAATGTTTGATCTGTTTGTTACTCCGCTTGTAAGTGTCTTTGTAACAGGATATCTGACATTATCCATTATCGGACCTATCTTTGTTACTGTTGAGAACGGACTTCTGAATGGGATTCAGTGGCTGATCGCATTGCCATTTGGTATCGGAAGTTTTATTATGGGTGCGTTTTATGCACCGACGGTGGTTGCCGGTGTTCACCATATGTACACGATCATTGATCTTGGACAGTTGTCTAAATTTGGAGTTACTTACTGGCTGCCTCTTGCTTCTGCAGCGAATATTGCACAGGGTGGAGCCACTCTTGCAGTAGCACTTAAGACAAAGGATCAGAAGATTAAATCAATGGCAGTTCCGTCTGCATTAAGTGCCTGTATGGGAATTACTGAACCTGCGATTTTTGGTGTTAACCTTCGCTTTGGAAAACCATTTGTGATGGGATGTATTGGTGGTGCATTTGGTGCACTGTTTGCATCTGTTACAGGACTGGGGGCTACGGGAACTGGCGTAACCGGTATCTTTGGAATTCTTCTTTGTCTGAATAATCCGGTTTCTTATATTCTTATGTTTGTGATTGCATTTGGTGCTGCCTTTGTACTTACCTGGTTGTTTGGATATAAGGACACTAATGTTTCTGAAAAGACAGAAAGTGTTGAAGCTGTGGGAGATAAATCAACAACAGAAAAAAGCAATGCAGATGATTCTGTGCTTTATAGTGTATCAGAAGGAACTGCGATTTTGCTTTCCCAGGTAAATGACGCTACATTTGCTTCGGAAGTACTTGGAAAAGGAATTGCCGTAATTCCATCGAAGGGTGAAGTTGTTGCTCCATGTGATGCTGTGGTTGAGACTGTTTTTGATACAAAGCATGCAGTTGGTTTAAGTACAGAAAGTGGTATGGAGCTTCTGATCCATATCGGGATCAATACAGTGGAATTGAATGGAAAATATTTTACATCTCATGTAAAGAATGGAGATCACGTAAAGAAAGGCCAGCTTCTGGTTTCCTTTGATATGGAGAAAGTTAAGGCAGCAGGATACGATGTGACGACTCCTCTTATTGTAACGAATTCGGATGATTATAAAGATGTGAAAATTCTGTCGGAAGATTCGGTAACACCATCAGATAAAGTATTGGAGATTGTGAAATGAGTACGCTAACTAAAGTTCTTGAAAGAAATATAAAAGTAATTGAAAAGAACGCAGATCTGACAGAAGGAAGATTCCGGCTTGGACATCATCTGATGCCGCCGGTCGGATGGCTCAATGATCCGAATGGACTATGTTGGTATAAAGGCAGATATCATGTGTTTTTTCAATACGCTCCCTTTGATGTGGAAGGCGGACTGAAATTCTGGGGACATTATACAAGCGAAGATCTGGTAGACTGGAAATACGAAGGGACAGCTCTTTATCCGGATTCTCCTTATGACTGTCATGGTGTCTATTCCGGATCTGCATTGGCAGAGAGTGAAAAACTTCATTTGTTTTTCACCGGGAATGTAAAGATTGACGGTGATTATGATTATATTAATGAAGGACGTGAGACCAGTACGCTTCATGTAGAAAGTGAGGACGGAATTCATTTCGGAGATAAAGAAGAGATAATTTCTTTTGAAAAATATCCGGAAGAGTTTACCTGTCATATCAGAGACCCGAAAGTCTGGAAAGAAAACGACAGGTATTTTATGGTTCTTGGCGGACGTCTTAAGGGAGATAAAGGTGCAGTTCTGGTTTATGAATCAGAAAATCTGAAAGAATGGAAATTTAAACATATAATAACCACACCGGAAGCTTTTGGTTATATGTGGGAATGCCCGGACTATTTCGAACTGGACGGGAAGAAATTTCTGTCTGTATCACCACAGGGCTTGAAGAGGGAAGAATTTCGTTTTCAGAATATCTATCAGTCAGGCTATTTTCCGGTAAAAGAGGATGGCTCTGTAGATGAAAGAGACTTTCGTGAGTGGGATATGGGATTTGACTTTTATGCTCCACAGACCTTTACAGATAACAGCGGAAGGCGACTTCTGATAGGGTGGATGGGAATGCCGGATGCAGAGGAGGAATATACCAATAAAACCATTGATGAAGGCTGGCAGCATTGTCTTACCGTACCGCGGGAACTGAGGGTAAAGGATGGAAAAATATTCCAGTATCCGGCAAAAGAACTGGAGAGACTCCGAAAAGAGAAAACAATTCTTGATGATGAAAAATCAATTGTTGAGGTTCGTGTAGAAGTAAATGAAGGTTTTGATCTGTTAATTGAAGATATTGCAGTGACAGACAGAAGTTTTCAGATCAGTATGGGCGGACAAATGCTCTTTAAATATGAAAATGAAATTGCGGAGATTGGATTTTCTGAAATTGCGGGTGCAGGAAGAAATAAGCGGAAAGCGAAAGTCAGTGAACTGAACAATATCCGGATTCTTGCAGATACTTCTGCAGTGGAACTTTATCTGAATGATGGAGAGATTGTATTCTCAACCAGATATTATCCGGATCGTGAAGATCTGCAGCTAAAGGTAAAAGGCGGAAAATTCAGGGGAAATCTCTGGAATCTTCGAAAAATGATATTCACAAAATAAGAAAATAAACGTATAATAAAGCAGGTGGGAAAGAAAATCCGCAGTCGGTTTCCCTGCCTGCTTTTTTGACATATTGGTATTTCTGGTGCTGAGAGATCTGGCTGTCAGAAAGAATATGTGTCCGGATGATATACGTGTTTTAAACCGACTGTTTATTATAGAAACAGGGACGACCGCAAAAGATAGCAGTTGTCCTTTACATAAATTATAAAAAATTTCAAATAATGCAATTCCAGACAATAAGACAGTTGCTTGATTATAATATATGATTGTCGGGTGATTATGATGAATTATACTTACATTGTTAAATGTGCAGATGGGACTCTTTATACAGGGTGGACAAACTGTCTGCAAAAACGTATGAAAGCACACAACGAGGGAAAGAACGGCGCGAAATATACAAGGACCAAAAGACCGGTTACACTTGTATATTATGAGGGATTTTCAACAAAAGAAGAAGCGATGAGACGTGAATATGAGATTAAACAATTTACCAGAAATAAAAAACAGGAGTTGCTGAGCTTCTGAACCCGTCAGATAAGGAGGATAAGAGAAAATGAAAAAGATGACAAAATGGCTTGCAGTATGCGCAGTATGTGTGATGGGCAGTGTTCCGGCCATGGCAGCAGAAGTACCGGATGTTACTGTAACACCGATCCCGATTGAAACACCGGCTCCGGATGTAACACCAATCGAGACACCTGCACCAACACCCATACCGGAGGTGAAAAATGGCTGGTATGAGTATGGAACAAAAAATAAGAAATATTTTAAAGATGGACAGTATCTTACAGGAATGCGTAAAATCCATGGTGAAGTTTATTATTTCAGTCCAAAAGGATTTATGAAAACCGGATGGATCAAATACAATAACAAGAAATATTATTTTGGTTCCAATGGAATACGTTACAGTGGCGTTAAGAAAATCAGCGGAAAATATTACTATTTCAGTGACAAGGGTGTTCTGAGAACGAAAACAGTTAAAGTTGGAAATACAATTTATTATTGTACAGAAAAGGGAATTCTGGAAGCCTGGAAAAAAGGAAAGACGATTTATTATCCAAATGGAAAGAAAATGAATTCCACCAAAGCGTATGAGTATGAGACTTTGCAGAGAGCAAAGGATGTTGTCAGCAAGATCACAAAACCGAGTATGTCAAAAAGTGAGAAATTTGAAACCTGTTTCAGATGGGTAATGTATCAGCATTATTACGATACCAGAAGAATATTTTATAATCAGACTGCATGGCCTGCGTTATATGCAAACGATTATCTGATACTGAGCGGAAAAGGCGGGGACTGTTTCTCAGATGCCTGTTCGTTTGCCTATCTTGCAAAGGCTCTTGGATATAAGAATGTTTATGTCTGCGTAGATACAACGGCAACTGACGGAAGCGGTCATTGCTGGGCTGAAATCGGAGGCAGAGTATATGATCCGCTGTTCGCAGAGGCGAAGAGCTATTATGGATATTTTGGTGTGGGATATGGATCCTATGGATTGTATCCGGAAAGAAGAGTAGCTGTGTAATATAAAAGCTTTCCTGCAGGGATTATGCTGCAGCAGAGAAAATTGTATTGTTAAGGGGTTGTAGCACCGGAAAAAATCCGGTGCTGCAACCCCTTGTTTTGTTTATTGGCAAATTGGCGGTTATACAGGTAGTGGAGCAACAAAAAAGTACATGACAATGAAATGGCAGGCACTTCCAAGCATAACGAAGATGTGAAAGATCTCATGGGAACCAAAATTCTTATGTCTGGAATTAAAAAGCGGAACTTTTAATGCATAGATTACACCACCGATGGTATAAATGATTCCGCCTGCAAGAAGCCAGTCAAATCCTGCACGTGGGAGTGCATGGAAGATTGGAACAAATGCCAGTACACACAGCCAGCCCATGGCGATATACAGTACAGAGGACAACCATTTGGGACAGGTAATCCAACAGCCCTTTAAGATAATGCCGAGGACTGCAATACTCCATACCAGCGCGCACAGAATATATCCAATGCGGTTATGAAGGACGATCAGGCATACAGGAGTATAGCTTCCGGCGATCATCACAAAAATCATCATGTGATCCATTTTTCGCAGCCGTCGATTGACCTTCTCTGTAGAATCTACAGAATGATAAATGGTACTGGCTGCATAGAGCAGAACCATGGTAAGGATAAAAATACTTAAAGCAACAATATGGAGCACATCATAAGAACGCGCTGCCTTGATAATAAGAGGAACTGCTCCGACTGCAGCGAGAAGAAGGGCAATACCATGAGTGATCGCACTTCCGGGATCTTTTAATTTAAATTTCATAAAAACGCCTCCATTCATTCAGATAAATACAATGAAAACAATATAACATAGTTTTAAAAACTACATATCAAGTATATAAATACTATAACACAAAAAAACAAAAAATCAAGGGCTTATTTTGGGAATCAAAGAAATGTTTGTCCGGCAATGCAAATGAGTTACAGGGTTGCGAAGATGAGGAAAACAGTTGAATCTATATGATAAATCTCCTATAATACAAGTAAAGTAAGTGGTAAAGGAGACAGTTCCATGGGAAAAACCATAACGATATGTTTTACAAATAATAAGGGTGGAAGTGGAAAAACCACAACCTGTTCAAACCTTGGAGCGGCGATGGCTCAGGCAGGGAAAAAGGTTCTTCTGATCGATGGAGATATGCAGTTAAATCTTTCTCTTGCTTTTTTTCCGGAGAACTGGGTGCTGGAGCAGGCGAAAGGAGAGAAGAATCTGTATTGCGCAATCGGAAAACAGGAAGAGCTCAGCGGTTATGTGGTACATACTCCCTACGAAAATCTGGATCTGATACCATCGTCTACATTGATGAGTTCTATAGAATATGAACTTTTTACAAAATGGCAGAGAGAATTTATCCTGCGAAAATGCATTCAGAAGATAAAGGATGCAGGAAATTATGACTATATTTTGATTGATGCACCTCCTACGCTGGGTGGTTGGGTGATGAATATCCTTTGTGCATCAGACCGGGTAATTATACCTGTTGAGGCAAGTCCATGGGGAATGTTCGGACTTGCGAATATGTTTGAATTTCTTAATGAAGTAAAGCAGATTACTCCGGAACTGGAAGTTGCTGGAATTGCAGTGACAAAAGTAGATACAAGAAAGAATTATTATAAACAGACAATGGAAACCCTGCATGAACTTGAGGATATTCATGTATTTGAGCAGATCATCAGAGTGGACAGCTCTGTAGAATGGTCACAGGATAACAGTATTCCGGTTGTGGAATATAAAAAATCAAGCAGAAGTGCCAGGGAATATACGAGATTGGCAGAGGAGGTCATGGAATTATGTCAGTAGGCAGGGAGAGTATTCGGCGTGCAGCAAATGCAGGTGCAGGAAAAAACGTAAAGAAGCCTGTTGTATCCGCAAAAGATGCAGAGAAATCGAAAACAATATCTGTTGCGGAAGAAAAGAAAAAAACAGTAAAAGGTTCTGTTCAGATTAATGAGGAACTGCCTGTATATCTTCTTTAAAATTTACTTGTAAGTGCTTGATTATTTTGCTATGTTATAGAAAATGAACAAGCGATTGCGCAAAAATGGTGGGGTATTTTATGGAAACAGAAGAAAAGAAGATATATACAATAGAAGATATTGCCCGGGAGCTTGGGGTAAGTAAGACTACGGTATCACGGGCTATCTCAGGAAAGGGAAGAATCAGTCAGGCTACCAGAGAAAGAGTGCAGGCATTTATAAAAGAACATGATTACAGACCAAATGTTGTGGCAAAGGGACTGGCACAGCGTAAAACTTATAATATTGCACTGCTGATGCCGAAGGATTATGTTGCCACAGAGTTTCTTTTTTTTAAAGACTGTATGAATGGAATCTGTGAGGTGGCCTCCTCCTATGATTATGATATTATTATTTCTATGATTGATGGAGCAGATGTATCGCAGATACAGAGACTGGAGGCAAATCGAAAAGTCGATGGGATCATTGTAAGCAGAGCAGTGGTAAGTTCCAAGGTACAGAAATATCTGAAGAACTGTAAAGAACCATATATATTGATCGGCCCGTCCTCAGATCCGGAAGTTCCATTTGTAGATAACAAGAATCGGGAAGCAGGAAAAGAACTGACAAGTATTATGTTGATGAAAGGCTTTCGGAATCTGGCACTTCTGGGTGGAAATCAGTCCTACAATGTTACCGGAAGCAGATATCAGGGTTTTCTGGAAGCACATGAGGAAATGGGAGTTTCTGTTAACGAAAATCTGATTTTCATGGATACGGATAATCAGGCAGCAGTATCTGATGCTGTGAAGAGATTGCTTGAAGAAGGTGCGGATGGTATTGTCTGTATGGATGATGTAATCTGTAGCATGTGTCTGAGCAGTCTGAGGGAAAAGAAAATATCGGTTCCTGAAGAAATAAAAATAGCCAGTATGTATGACAGTAAAAATCTGGAATATAATAATCCACCGATTACCAGCATACGTTTTGATACGGTAAGACTGGGAAAGATGGCATGTGCGAAATTACTGAACATCCTCGGGGAGAAGCCTTTGGAGGATACGTTGACACTGAATTATCAGGTGATGCTGCGTGAGTCAACACAGTAGAAAAATGAAAAATCCTTTGTAATTATTGGAGAATCAATAATCAGAGGATTTTTTTGTATCATGGGAAATTACTTCATAATGTTTCTGTAACATAAAAAAGCTTCCGGGCAGGATCGCACTGCAGCAGAGAGGAATTATGTCGCTGAAGT
The DNA here is from genome assembly GCF_015668165.1 of Blautia sp. 1001283B150304_161114_C9. Classification (NCBI taxonomy): domain Bacteria; kingdom Bacillati; phylum Bacillota; class Clostridia; order Lachnospirales; family Lachnospiraceae; genus Blautia; species Blautia sp. 1001283B150304_161114_C9. The sequence goes on from NZ_JADPGO010000013.1 coordinate 12,826, forward strand.
GACTTGTCACAGGCAGAGGAATCCTGCAAGTGTGGTTCGTGTGTGTGTTTGGAAAATGGAAAAATCAGTCATGAATTGTGCGATATGACAAAAAAGAGATTCGAAATTAGATAATAATGGCTAATTGACTTTATAAATATAAAGGAATATACTAAAAATATGAACAAACGGTTGCGCAAGCTTGGAGTAATTGCAAACTATATCCTGTAAGAAGAATGAAATCAAATCCCGTCTGCTTTGACTGAGAAAAGTAATACGCAGCGAGAAGAGAGTGTTTTGAAATCGGATAGAGTATTAAATATGGTAATGAAAAAGAAAACGACTGAGAATAGAGAATTAAAAGGAGAACAGGTATGGACTTTAGAACGGATAAGCTGCTCCATGGCGGTGATTACAACCCGGAACAGTGGTTAAAGAGACCGGATATTCTGGAAAAAGATATTGATATGCTGGAGGAGTCTGGCTGTAATGTAGTAAGCCTTGGGATTTTTTCCTGGTCCACACTGGAGCCGGAAGAAGGTGTATTTCATTTTGGATGGCTGCAGGAGATCATTGATAAACTTTATAAAAGAGGTATTTCTACAATCCTGGCTACACCGTCAGGTGCAAGACCCAAATGGATGGCAGACAAGTATCCGGAGGTACTTCGTGTAGATGAAACACGCCACAGAGCGTTATTTGGATTCAGACATAATCATTGTTATACTTCTCCTGTTTACAGAGAGAAGGTACATATTATTAACAAAAAGCTGGCACAGGAGGTTGCCACACATCCGGGTGTGATCCTGTGGCATATTTCCAATGAGTATGGCGGAGAATGTCATTGTCCGCTGTGCCAGAAAGCATTTCGTAACTGGCTGAAAGAGAAATATCAGACTATTGAAAATCTGAATGATAAGTGGTGCACCACTTTCTGGAGTCATACTTATAACAGCTTTGACCAGATCGAGAGTCCGTCTAAGATTGGTGAGACACAGCTTCATGCACTGAATCTGGACTGGAAACGATTTGTTACTCATCAGACAGCGGATTTCATTCATCATGAGATTGCAGCATTGAGAGAGGGAGGAAGCACACTTCCGACTACTGCTAATCTGATGCATTATTTTGGTGGTTTAGATTATTTTAAGATTGCAAAAGAGATTGATGTGGTTTCCTGGGATACTTATCCGACATGGCATAAAGAAGCAGTGATCGATACAGCTTATGACAATGGTATGTGCCATGATCTGATGCGTTCTCTGAAAGGAAAGCCGTTCTTCCAGATGGAATCCTGCCCGACTTCTACAAACTGGCAGAGTGTGAGCAAGTTAAAGAAACCGGGAATGCTTTTTGCACAGTCCATGCAGGCAATTGCACATGGCGGAGAAGGTGCTCTCTATTTCCAGATTCGCCAGAGCAGAGGTGCTTCTGAGAAGTTCCACGGAGCAGTGATCGATCATTACGGTGGAAATGATACAAGAGTGTTTAAAGAAGTTTCTAGAGTTGGAGAAGTTCTGAAAGAGTTAAAAGAACTGGCAGGAACAACTGTGAACAGCTCGGTTGCCATGCTTTATGACTGGGACAGCCAGTGGGCAATGGAGGACAGCCAGGGACCCAGAAATAAAGGGCTTCATTATCTGGAAGCAATGCTGAAATTCTACAGAGGTTTCCGTAAGCAGGGCGTCAATGTGGATGTAATCGATATGACCTGTGAACTGGATAAATATAAAGTACTGGCTCTTCCAATGGTTTATATGTTCAAGGAAGGTTTTGCCAAAAAGGTTCGTGCGTTTGTGGAAAACGGCGGTACACTGATCACAAGTTACTGGTCCGGAATTGCAGATGACACAGACCGGTGCTATCTGGAAGGAACACCACATGGACTGATGGATGTACTGGGAATCAGAAGCACAGAAATTGACGGCCTTTATGACTGGGAAGAAAATTCTTTTGTTCCTGTGGCTGGCAATGAACTTGGACTGGATAAGACTTATACATGTAAATATCTGTGCGACCTTGTGGAGCTTCGCGGAGCACGTACTTTAATGACCTACGGAAGTGATTTCTATGAAGGCTATTCCTGCCTGACAGTGAATGAATACGGCAAAGGTAAGGCATGGTATGTGGCAGCAGATGCTGATAAAGAATTCTATGGAGACTTCCTTGAAAAAGTGCTCAAAGACAGCGGCGTTTCCTGCGGAATCAAAGAAGAAATCCCGGATGCACTGGAGATCACAGTGAGAGAGAATGAAAATGAGAAATATTATATTTATCAGAATTTCGGAACAGAGGCTGTAAATATTCCTGTACCGGAAGGCCAGATCAGCTGGATTTATGGCAATGGCAGCGATAAACTTAAAGTTTATGGTCTTGCAGTTGCGAAGGTTATCGTGTAAAATAAATAACGATGGATGAGGAAATCCCTTCACTTTAAGCAGAGATTGAGACTGCCTGGTGAAGGGGTTCTTTTTTATTCAGGTTTAACCGGGAAAATGATACAAAAAGTTTTTAATTGTATCAGGAAAGGTATAGAAATATGATTTCAAAAACTCAGATCAGATATATGGCAAATTCTTCATCATACAGTAAAGGTGCAGAACTTTATGCAACAGGAAAAGTTTTGGATATGGATGTAAAAAATATGGGTGCGTTTGATGAAATTGTTGCATCTGTAAAAGGCAGTGGAAGAAATATCTATGAAGTAGATGTATCAATCGATACAGAGAATGATGAAGTTGATACCTGCTATTGTGAATGTCGGGCATATGCAGAATATGGTGGACTTTGTAAACATTGTGTAGCGGTTCTTCTGCAATATAATGATTATGAAAATGATATGGATAGTTATGATTACGGACAATCTGTAGAAAAAATTGTAAAAGGTGGTCTGACCCATACGATCAGAAAAGGAGTGCAGATGCATACCACGCCGGAATTGGCTTCATTATTGCAGAAGCAGGCAGTTGCGAAGTCTCTTCCACTGATTCAGGGAAGCACTTATGGAAAAGTAAGGCTGGAACCATATTTTAATTTTGACGGAAGAACATTTACAGTAGAATTTAAAATAGGAATTAATAAAATGTACGTACTGAAGGATGCATTTTCCTTTGATCTTCATATAGCAAATCAGGATGATTATAAATATGGGAAAAATCTTCAGTTTGTCCATACAATAGAATCCTTTGCCGAGGAATCCAGACCGCTTGCGAAATTTATCTGTAAATGGGCAGACAACAACAGACAATTTCACAGATCCTCTTCCTATTATGGATACTATATGGGAACTCTGGAAAAGGTAAGGCATCTGGAGCTGTCAGGAAATGAACTGGCAGAATTTTTGCTTTTGATGGAAGGAAAGACATTGCAGGGAGAATCTATAGGAACCAGAAACACAACCTGGGAAATAACCAGAGAACATCTTCCGAGAAAAATGACCATAACAGGTGCAAAGCAGGGAATTGAACTGAAGGTAAGCAAATTTACGTGTGCAGCAAATACGGAACAGTATAAAATTTGCTTTTATGATAAAAAGATTTATATTGAGAATGTAGAAGAGCTTTTACCTGTTAAGGATTTTCTGGACAGTTTGTCTTTGATCCCCGGTGAGAAAGCGTTTATAGAAAATAAAGATGTACCGGCATTCTGTCAGGAACTTTTACCGGTAATCCAGAAGTTTTTTAAATGCAGAATGGTTGAATTTCATCCGGAAAATTATGGAATGGTTAAACCGGAGTTTCGATTTTATCTGGATGCACCGCAGGAAAATATGGTTACATGTAAGGCGACTGTTAAGTATGGAGACAGGGAATTTTCTTTATATACAACGGACGATATTGTAGCAAGGGATATGAATAGAGAAACAGTTGTCAGAAATGTGATCCATAAATATTCGAATGCTTTTAATCCAGTTGAACAGTGTGCGGTAATTGCAGATGATGAAGAGATGGAATATGAATTTCTGACAGAAGGAATTCCGGCACTGCAGTCAGTGGGGGAAGTATTTATTTCTGATGCGCTAAAACGGATTGAAGTCCGGAATTCGCCAAAGGTTACAGTAGGTGTTTCCCTGAGCGGAAATCTGCTGGAACTGAGTATGACAGCCGGGGATATTTCGAGGGAAGAACTGATTGACATTCTTTCCAGATATAATAAGAAGAAAAAGTTCTATCGTCTGAAAAACGGAGCTTTTGTAAATGCAGCAGATTCAGGGCTGGATACAGTTGAAGAACTCAGGGCAGGACTTCAGCTGACGGATAAGCAGATAAAGCAGGATAAGATTGAAGTGCAGAAGTACCGCGCGTTGTATCTGGATGCACAATTGAAAGAGAATCCGGTTGTTTCGGTAGTGAAGGATAAATCTTTTAAGTCACTGGTAAGAAATATGAAGACCATTGAGGATAATGATTTCGAGGTGCCGGAGAGCCTGGATAAAGTTCTGCGGGAGTATCAGAAACGGGGATTTCTGTGGATTAAGACATTGAATTATAATGGATTCGGCGGAATACTTGCGGATGATATGGGACTTGGAAAAACGCTGCAGGTGATTGCATTTCTACTGTCGGAATTTCTGGAAAGAAGGAATACTGTTATTGAAAATATAGCAGTAAAAGAAACTGGAAAGCTGCAAAGAAATACATTAATTGTAGCCCCTGCATCATTGGTGTATAACTGGAGCAGTGAAATTCAACGTTTTGCACCGGAGCTTACAGCGAAGATGGTGACCGGGGCTGCAGCAGAGAGAAGACAGATCCTGGCAGAAGCAGATTCTGAGGATATTCTCCTGACTTCCTATGATTTGCTGAAAAGGGATATCAGCGAATATGAAGGATATAAGTTCAGATGTGAGATTATTGATGAAGCTCAGTATATCAAGAATGCAAATACTCAGGCTGCGAAAGCAGTAAAAGAGGTTCAGGCAGACTTCAGGCTGGCTCTTACAGGAACTCCGGTGGAAAACCGCCTGAGTGAATTGTGGAGTATATTTGATTATCTGATGCCCGGTTTCCTTTACAGTTATAAGAAGTTCAGGGAAGAAGTTGAAATTCCGGCAGTTCAGAATTCAGATGAAGATGCAATGAAACGTCTGCAGAAAATGCTCCGGCCGTTTGTACTCCGAAGATTGAAGAAGGAAGTGCTTACAGATCTGCCGGATAAGCTGGAAGAGAATATGTTTGTACAGCTAACAGGAGAGCAGCAGAAGCTTTATGATGCACATGTGAAACGGATGATGCTGATGCTGGATAAGCAGTCCGAAGAAGAATTTAAGACCTCAAAGATTACAATTCTGGCAGAGCTGACAAAATTGCGCCAAATCTGTTGTGATCCGTCTCTTATTTTTGCAGATTATAAAGCTGATTCTGCAAAAGTGGATATGTGCCTGAATATGATCAGTAATGCAGTGGAGAGCGGACATAAGATTCTGTTGTTTTCGCAGTTTACGACAATGCTTGACCATCTTGCGAAGCGCCTTGAAGAGGAGAAGATTAGTTACTATATGCTGACTGGTTCTACAAGTAAGGAGAAGCGTGCACAGATGGTAGAGAACTTTAACACAGATGACACACAGGTATTCTGTATTTCTCTGAAGGCAGGAGGAACCGGTCTGAATCTGACGGCAGCAGATATTGTAATCCATTTTGATCCATGGTGGAATTTGGCAGTGCAGAATCAGGCAACGGACAGAGCACACAGAATTGGTCAGAAGAATGTAGTGAATGTATACAAGCTGATCGTGAAGGATACGATTGAAGAAAATATTTTGAAACTGCAGGAAAAGAAACGTGAACTGGCAGATCAGATCCTGGAGGGCGAAGGGCTTAACGGAGGCAGCTTCACAAAAGAGGAACTGATGGAATTACTTTCCGGGAAATAACCGCTTGATTGCAGTTAAATGGCATTTTTTGTAAATACAGAAATGTATATTCTCCCTGTTTTTCCACATAATAACCATACAACACATGATATGGAAACCGAAGGGTACAAAGACAGTAAACTTCGATAAAAGGAAAAACAGGAGGAAGAAAAGTGCATGAAAGCGACAGGAATTGTTCGGCGCATAGATGATCTGGGGCGTGTGGTCATTCCTAAGGAGATCAGAAAAACGCTGCGGATAAAAGAGGGGACACCACTGGAGATTTTTACTGACCGGGAGGGGGAGATTATTCTGAAAAAGTATTCCCCTATCGGAGAACTGAATGTTTTTGCAAAGGAATATGCAGAGGCGTTGGCACAGTCAAGCGGGATGGTAGCGTGTATCACAGATCACGATCAGGTGGTGGCTGCTGCGGGACAGGGAAGCAGGGAATATGTGGGAAAACCTATCAGCAAAGCTCTGGAAGATGCAATTACGGAGAGAAGCTCTGTGTTTGCCAACGGAAATGACAGAAGCAGGATACCTGTGACTGAGGAACAGAGAGAACCTTTGTATTCCCAGATCATGCAGCCTATTATCAGTGCAGGAGATACAATAGGATCTGTGCTTTTACTGGGAAAGAATGAAAGGGATGTGATGGGTGAATCAGAGAAGATGCTCATCAGAACGGCAAGCGGATTTCTGGGAAGACAGATGGAACAGTAAAATTAATAGAATCTTCAGCAGCTTAGGGTAGTGTACCGACAAGTTGATTTCTCGAACAATCTTGCGTCTAAATTTCTTATTTCCGCGTTGTCGTCGGTCGCCGTAGCCACCGCTACGCCTCCTTCCTCCGCCTTGAAATAAGAAAATTTATCCTACAAGATTGTTTCAAGAATCAACTTGTCGGCACACTAGCGGCTGAGGATTCTTTTTTGTATAATAAGAAGCAGTTATGATTTTCTGGAATTGTTATAGTAATAAAATTGTTATGGCAATGAGAGTTGGAAAGGAGACATATTATATGGCTGCAATATATCTGGCACCGTTTTATCTGTTGGTGTGTGTATATATCCTGCTTCGCAGCCTGCACTGGTTTCAGGTATTGCATACGGTTTTTCAGAATGTGTGGGTGTGCAGGGGGATTGGACTTGTATATTTATTTGTAGTGTTTAGTATACTGATCGCATTTATGGCACCTGCATCAGGATTCAGGAGATTTATGAAGCTTCTGAGTAATTACTGGCTCGGTGTTTTGATGTATACACTTATGACTCTGGGAATCGCGGATGGATTGAGACTGTTACTGAAATATCCTCTTAAAAATTTTGCCTTTCCGGGGAGAGAATTGCTTTTCAGTAATATGGGAACTGCTGTTGTGGGAGCTGTCTGTGCGGTGATCATTTCAACAGTCAGTATTTACGGAGTGCTCAGTGCCGGAAATATACATACAACGAAGTACAATATTTCTGTTGATAAAAAGGCAGGAAATATGAAGGAGTTAAATGTGGTTCTGGTCGCAGATCTTCATCTGGGATATAATATTGGATGCAAGCAGATGGAGCAGATGACAGAGAAGATCAATAAGCAGAATCCGGATCTGGTGGTAGTGGCAGGAGATATTTTTGACAATGAATATGAGGCACTGGATGATCCGGAAAAACTGGCAGAGATATTGAGAGGGATCCGCTCAAAGTATGGTGTGTATGCATGTTACGGAAACCACGATATTCAGGAAAAGATCCTGGCAGGATTTACCTTTGGCAGTAAGGAAAAGAAAGAGAGTACCCCGGAGATGGATGAGTTTCTGGAGAAAGCGGGGATTACGCTTCTGAGAGATGAATATGTGCTCATCGATGATTCCTTTTATCTGTATGGCAGACCAGATTATGAGCGTCCCGGACGGGGGATTGGTAAACGAAAGACTCCGCAGGAAATCACAGAGGGTATGGATGTGTCACTGCCAGTGTTGGTTATCGATCATGAGCCGAGAGAACTTCAGGAACTGGCGGATACAGGTGTGGACGTAGATCTCTGCGGACATACCCATGACGGACAGGTATTTCCGGGAAATATTGTGATCAGATTCTTCTGGGAAAATCCCTGTGGTTATCTGAAGAAAGGAAATATGCATAATATCGTTACATCCGGTGTAGGGCTTTTTGGACCAAATATGAGAGTTGGGACTAAAAGCGAAATCTGTGATGTCAGCATATGTTTTAACTGAATCAAAAAGTAAGTCCCCGGCTTCAACTGCCTGTTGATTTTTGCGGTTGGAGCCGGGGACTTGTCTGTTTTGTTACTCTTAATCTGAGTTTATGCTCAGTCGAGAGCTTTCTCACTTATTTCTTCCAGAAGGTCTTTTTTCAGATCCCAGAGTTTCTGAGAAAGGTCTACATATACTTTCTGAGGATTTACGAAACGTCTGGATTCATCCCAGAGAGTATTCTGCTCTTTCTGGCAGTATTCGCGAAGCTCCATAACAGATGGAGATTCATAGACTCGTTTACCTTCTCTGATGACAGGAACGAGAAGTTCGCGTACTTCATAGGTTCCGCCGAGAACTTTTGTCTTTTTCCAGGTATCGATTGGATCAAAGAGAACCATGTTCTGGTCTGCATCAAGCTTTTCATCAGCAAGGCAGATAAGATCTGCCCTGATTTTTCCGGTTTTCTTATTATAGAGACGATATACGGTTTTATTTCCAGGGTTGGTTACTTTCTCTGTGTTTTCGGAAAGCTTGATCTTAGGTGTAAATTCGGTACTGTCTGCATCTTTGACAGCAGCAAGTTTGTATACACCGCCGAATGCAGGATTATCGTTGGCAGTGATCAGTCGTGTTCCGACACCCCAGGAATTAATCTTGGCATCCTGAGCCTTCAGGCTCTCAATGAGATATTCGTCCAGATCGCTGGAAGCGGAAATAACTGCATCGTCAAATCCGGCAGCAGCAAGCATCTTATATGCTTCTTTGGAAAGGTAGGCAAGATCACCACTGTCGATACGGATACCGTATCTGGTAAGCGGAATACCTTCTTCGCGCATTTCCTCAAATACACGGATTGCATTTGGAACACCGGATTTCAGGACATCATAGGTATCTACCAGTAAGGTGCAGGCATTCGGATAAAGTTTGGCATAGGTTTTGAATGCGGTATATTCATCCGGGAAGCTCATGATCCAGCTGTGTGCGTGAGTTCCAAGGATCGGTACGTCGAACATTTTGCCTGTGAGAACACAGGAAGTACCAGCACATCCACCGATGATTGCGGCACGTGCGCCAAAGATACCTGCATCCGGTCCCTGGGCACGACGCAGACCAAATTCCATGATCGCATCACCCTTTGCAGCATAGCAAACGCGGGCTGCTTTGGTAGCAATGAGGCTCTGGTGATTGATGATATTCAGGATTGCTGTCTCTACAAGCTGAGCTTCCATGATAGGTGCTACAACTTTGACAAGCGGTTCTCTTGGGAAGACAACTGTTCCCTCAGGAATTGCATAGATATCACCTGTGAAACGGAAGTTGCTTAAATATTCAAGGAAGTCCTCTTCAAAAATATTCAGGCTTCTGAGATATTTGATATCTTCATCTGTGAATTTAAGATTCTCAATATATTCAATCATCTGTTCCAGTCCGGCAGTGATGGCAAATGCACCTCCGCATGGATTGGTACGGTAAAACATATCGAAGATAACAGTCTGGTTTGTTGGGTTCTTAAAATAGCCCTGCATCATAGTAAGTTCATAAAGGTCTGTGAGCAGAGTAAGATTATTAGCTCTCATATATAGCTCTCCTTTTGGGTTCATAATAATATCTCGGGTGTAACTGTTTATCGCAATTTACAGATATCAGGCCATGGCTGAATAGCTTTTGACCTCAGTATCATAATATATAGTCTGGAGAAATTATTATTAAGATTTCCTGCTGCTTTGATCTCTATAGCAAGTTTCTAGTGTGCCGACAAGTTGATTCTTGAAACAATCTTGCGTCAACCTGTCGGCACACCAGTTACGAGAATTGTTATATTTAAGAAAGAGTATATCAGAAGCAGCAATAAGTTTTTATTGATTATAGCATAATTTTTCCCGGAGTACATAAAAAAACTCCGGGAAATAGGCGGTATTTTCATGTTTTTGAAGAAAAATAAAAAAAAATAAAAAAATTTCAAAAAAGGGGTTGCATTTTTTGAAAGACTATTATATAATACCAATTGTCGCGAACGAAGTAGCGAAAACAAAACATAAAGGGCTATCGCCAAACGGTAAGGCAACGGACTCTGACTCCGTCAGTTCAAGGTTCGAATCCTTGTAGCCCTGCTACATAAGGCACCTCGGTATGAGGTGCTTTTTTGTGCTATAAGAGAAACTGAAATTTTTTGGAAGTGAAAGGTAAGATTAAGATGGAAAATTCGGGTAAAAAATATCAGATAGATACAGAAGAAAATAAAATGTTCTTAGGTGAATTGCAGAAAAATCTTTTAAATTTTGGAAAAGGATTTTTATCACCGGGAGGAAGTGCTTATTTCCTTGGGGATGATGGAACACCATGGAAAGACAGAAACAGAGAAACATGGATCACATGCCGTATGGTCCATGTATATAGTATGGGAATCATGCTTGGGGATAAAGAAAGTCCAGCACTGGTCCATGGTGCTGTACATGGATTACTGGAAGAACTGAAAGATTGTGAAAATGGAGGATGGTATCCGGGAATTACACCGGATAATAAATTCCTGCCAGATAAACAGTGTTATGCTCATGCATTTGTTCTTCTGGCTGCTTCTTCTGCTTTGCTGGCAGGAGAAAAAAATGCAGAAACTCTGCTTAAAGATGCATTGGAATTATTTGATAAACGGTTCTGGGATGAAAAACAGGGACTTACTTATGATACCTGGAATACAGAATTTACAGTTCTTGATGATTATCGCGGTCTTAACGCAAATATGCATACAGTAGAAGCGTTTCTGGCAGTAGCAGATGCAATAAAAGAAGAAAAGTACAGAATACGTGCAGGAAGAATTATAGATCATGTTATTGGATGGGCAAGCGCAAATGACTGGAGAATACCTGAACATTTTACAAAGGAATGGAAAGCTGATCTTGATTGCAATAAAGAATGTCCTGCTGATCGTTTTAAACCTTATGGAGCAACACCGGGCCATGGAATTGAGTGGGCCAGATTGATCGTGCAGTGGGCATATTCTTCTTATAAAGATACCCCTGATTCTGCAGAAGTATATTTAAAAGCTGCAGAGAAACTCTACAACAGAGCAGTTGAAGATTCCTGGAATGTGGATGGAAATCCTGGAATTGTGTATACGACTGACTGGGATGGAAAACCTGTTGTTCATGACAGAATGCATTGGACATTGGCAGAGGCAATCAATACATCAGCAGTCTTATGGCATATAACTCATAAGCAGAAATATGCAAAAGATTATGAAGAGTTTATGAGATATCTGGATGATAAGGTATTGGATCATAAAAATGGTTCCTGGTTTCATCAGTTAGATGAAAATAATAATGTGATAGGAACAGTATGGCCGGGAAAATCAGATGTATATCATGCTTTTCAGTCAACCTGGATCCCATATGGAACACCATATATATCAATTGCTTCAGATGTAAAACAGTATATGGAAGTATGCCATCAATAAAGTAAGTGTTTATTTGTACCCGGCGTACAAGATTTCTGTAAAATGCAGCCAGAACCTGACGGAACAAGGTTCTGGCTGCATTTTACTTCAGGATGATAAAAAGAATGATGTGGGTAATTATTTTTTAATCTCCGGCTGGAATTCTTTTACATCTTTGGCAATCTCGCCGCTTAACAGGAGCATGCAGATCAGGTTCGGGATAGCCATCAGTGCGTTGGCGATATCGGAGAAGTTCCATACCAGAGCTCCGGGACCACCGGAAACCATGGCTGTGGCAACACCGACGATATTTCCGGTACCGATGGTGGCTGCCAGTGAGGTTGTCAGTGCGGAAAAAGGTGATACATCTCCCTGTCCGCGGCTCTTGGTGCGGGCTTCCTTGCTGAGTGTGCTTTTCAGTGCATAGCCAAGGTTACGCCATGTAAGAAATCTGGTGCGCACAGTCAGGAAGATACCGGTTCCGACCAACAGGATCAGCATCACCGGTCCCCAGACAAAGTCATCAATTCTGGTAACAATTTCTTTATAAAATACTTCGAAGATTTACAGAGCTGAATATCCGTAGCTGCTGACAATGGCATCGATTTTTTGCTGCCTCTGACACATTGGACATTTTGTAGATGAATAGGAATGATAGTCCGGTATATCTTTGGTGTTAAAAATAGAATATACAGGGAGAGAAGCCACGCTGTCTACTCTGCTGAATATGGCTGCGATACCTCTGATAGTGCCTCCGTAATACAGAATGCTCTCGATTGCTTTGGACAAAGTAGAGCCTGTGGTAATCGAACCATTGAGGATCAGTACATTTTTGCCCTTGATCATTGGCTGAAAATTATCACGGAAGATAATCTGTCCGGAATTGCTGGATTCAGGAGTAATCACGTAGATCGTCTGATGAGCATTCAGGGAAAAAATGCCGGCTTTGGTAAGTTCTTCAGAAAGATATGCGCCAATTACTTCCAGTCCGTCCATACAGATAATGGTATCAACAGGAGTAGATACTTCATAATTAGCAGCCAGTTCGTGAGCAATATTCTGTGCTTCGGCAGTTCTGGATTTCATAGTTGTAAGATCCAGATAGTGAGTGATATGTGACTGAGATGTGACGAAATGTCCGGGAATTACCTTCAGCTGAATGCGGCTGTCACCACGGGCGTAGATTTTTGTCATGTTTTCCAGATTCATAAGAATACCTCCCTCGTTGAAAAAAAACGTGTAACTGTTCAGTAGCTTTGCGGTTAGCAGACCATTGAACAGTTATAAATCAGTACACTAGAGTGTGTCTGAAAAATCATTCCCGCAATCTGCACGCCCCACTTTGCGGGATATTTCACCCGAATTCAGTTGCCGTAGCCCGCTACGGCGCCCTCATCCGGGCAAAATATACCACAAATTGTAACGCACATCTTGCAGAAAGCCTTTTTCAGACACGCTCTAATCTTGTAAAACATTGTAGCATTGTTTTGCCGAAAAATAAATAATATTGTACAAAATCAATAAAAAATTATGCGATATGTATGAAGATTGTTAATAAAATACCAAAAAACATATAACGATGATCCCCTGGTGCGTTGATGGAAGTATTATTTACGAGGGTTGCTATAGATTGGTTGTGAGTTATGGAGAATGGAATAAACAGTGATGGGTGTGGAAATGGGAAACAGAAGAGAATATTCTATAGAAGTAATATATGTGAAATGATATAATGATTTTCAGTCTATTATTGACTGTCAGAAAAAGAGAAAAGATGAGATAAAAAATGTATACAGCAGAACGAATAGAAGAATTGGATGAAAATAGGAACCTGATAAAAGTGACAGATTAACAGCCTGATATTTTGACTGCGAAAAGTGAATAATCATAAGAAAATCTTAAGAATTTGTCCCTTTCATATTAAGAAGCTTCGATTATTCTAATATCAGAAATACAAAATAAGAAGCCGGGGTGTCTGTACATGAGAGATTTCAGACTGGCATTTCGGATGATGAGGGAGGTGTATAAAGTGGCGAATATTCTTGTTTGTGATGACGATAAAGACATTGTAGAGGCAATCGGTATTTATCTGGAGCAGGAAGGGTATACGGTCATAAAAGCCTATGACGGTGTGGAGGCGATTAACGTATTGCGCAGTCAGCCGGTGGATCTGCTGATCATAGATATTATGATGCCGAAGCTGGATGGCATCCGGACTACTTTGAAGATAAGGGAAGAGAATCCTCTTCCGATCATTATTCTTTCTGCGAAATCAGAGGATGCAGATAAGATCCTTGGATTAAATGTAGGGGCAGATGATTATGTAACCAAGCCCTTTAATCCCCTGGAACTGGTGGCAAGGGTGAAATCACAGCTTCGAAGATATACAAGGCTGGGAGCAGCAATACCTGTGGAGAATGCTCATATCTACGAGACAGGAGGTCTGAGCATAAACGATGACCTGAAGGAAGTCAGGGTGGACGGTGATGTGGTGAAGCTGACACCCATTGAGTACAATATCCTGTTTCTTCTGATGAAGAATCAGGGAAGGGTATTTTCCATTAATCAGATCTACGAAAACATCTGGAATGAGGAAGCAGTTGCAGCAGATAATACAGTGGCAGTGCATATCCGGCATATCAGAGAAAAAATTGAGATTAATCCAAGGGAGCCAAGATACCTGAAGGTTGTGTGGGGACTTGGGTATAAAATTGAAAAAATTTAACCGAATCAAGTAGCGAAGCGAATGATTTTATCTGCTTGACCTAAATCAAGTAACGGAGCGAATGCAAAGGAAAGGGACAAAATTATGAAGGGAAAAGGATACAGGAGCAATGTTGCCAAGGCGGTCTGGATCGTGATCGTACATCTGGCGGCTGTGGCAGCTGTGATATGTGCAGCATTTTTTGTAATGATTTATCAGACGGGAATCCGTCTGGATGACAGAGGGAAAAGTTACATTCAGTCAGAGGGATTCAGGGAGCGTCTGAATTCCAGAGGTACGGATATTCTGGAAAGTCTGTCAGCAAAAGAGGATATAAATTACCTTACAAATGCAGGTTCATCGGCAGTGATTGATCTGGCAGAATTTAAGGAAAAGGAAATCAACCGTGATTCGTTGAGGGAGCTTTCTTTTAAGAATACATCTGGCGTGGCATATTCGGTAAAAGATCTGCTGGAGTGGGCGCAGGACTGGGCAGGAGTTGGAGAGAGATATGATGATGGAGGAAGCTTTGGCGATATAGGACAGTTTATCCAGTGTAAGACCTCGGATGGAAGCAGTCATTATTTTAATTTAAATGATTTTAAAAAACTGGTGACAGATGGGTTGTTAAAGGTTAATTATGATCAGGATATCATGGAAGAGTATGATGATTCCTATGAGACAAAATTTGCAGAAAAAACAGAGAAACAGAAAATAGATGCGGCCATTGAACTGGGCTACTGGAGCGATTCGGATAGCCGAAGTCTGGGTAGTATTACAGACAAAGAACATAATACAGAATATCCGGAATTTTATTTGCAGGAGATATGGTGTTTTACAGAGGAATTTAAACCTCAGGGTGCGGAAAGTCTTCCGGATGCAGTCAATTCCAGTACGGAATGGAATGGAAAACTTGAGGATGCCTATAGTGAACTGGCCAAGGTTGTGGACTGTATCAGAACTGTTCAGGATGATATAAATGTCAGTGACTGTGCCATATCACTTACGTCTGTATACCATACGTCCGGAGACTATGAGGAAGGGAGTACCAATCTCACATATCTTTTCGCAGATAAAGAGAAAAAGACAATCTATACAAACAGAAAAGCATACAGCAGCTATTCACAGCTGGAGCAGAACCTTGAGAAAATATTTAAGGAAAAAGCATATGCAGTTGTTTACCCGGAATTAAGTGAGTGTGTTACAAATATTCCGGATGCAGATCTGCAGGTGTGGAATCATACCATTGATCAGAGCTTTGACACAAAGGATTTTGTGTTTGCAGTTTCGGTTGATACGAAATTTTCTGTGGCAGATTCCATGGCTGATGAGGCAGAGAACTATGAGACATATTCAAAGCTTATGTTTCCGATGCTGGCAGGAGCAATCTTCGGAAGTGTGCTCTGGCTGATCGGTATGGTGTGGCTGACTGTGACAGCAGGAAGGAAACCGAAGGATGAAGAAATCCATCTGAATGGATTTGACAGATGGTATACAGAAATTGCGGCAGGAGCAGTGATCGGTATATGGCTGGCAGGAACGATCATATCGGGAACGTTGATCGCCAACTCATCATTGGGTTACAGTCATGCAGTGGTGACAGTGATTGTTACCTGTCTCATATGTGGGACTTATACAATGGCATGGTTCCTGATCGGATATCTCAGTCTGGTAAGAAGAATAAAAGCAGGAACCTTATGGAAAAACAGTCTGATTAGAACAGTTCTGAAATGGATTGGAAAATGCAGTGGGAAGCTTTCCGATTTTGCCAGAGCTTTTTCCAGAAATACAGCAGAAAAAATAAAAGTTCTGCTTGTGGGAGGAGCATTTTTATTCTTGCAGTTCCTGATCATTGGTTGCGGATTCACAGGTGCAGGAGTATTCCTGATAATATTACTGATCGTAGATGCGGCTGCGGTGATTTTTATCATCAGAAAAGCGGATGGGCTGGATCTTATTATGGATGGTCTGAAGAAAATAAGCGATGGAGAACTGCAATATAAGATCAAAACAGATACACTTACAGGAAAACAGAAGGTGATGGCAGAATATATTAACAATATTGGCAGTGGTCTGGATGCTGCTGTGGAGAACAGCCTGAAAAAGGAAAGAATGCAGACAGAGCTGATCACAAATGTTTCCCATGATCTGAAAACACCTTTGACTTCCATTATTAATTATGTAGATTTGATGAAACGTGAGAACCCGACAGATCCGAAAATACAGGAATATCTTCGCATCCTGGATGAGAAATCCCAGAGACTGAAGGTGCTCACAGAGGATGTGGTAGAGGCATCCAAGGCAAGCACCGGAAACATCAAACTGGAGATGAATGATATTGATTTTGTGGAAATGGTGCAGCAGGTGATCGGAGAATTTGAAGAGAAATTCCAGGAGAAGAACCTGACTATGATGGTACATTTCACAGACGAACCGTCCATTATTTACGCAGACGGCCAGAGAATGTGGCGTGTTCTGGAAAACGTATTCGGCAATGTTGTGAAGTACGCAATGGAGGGCACCAGAGTTTACGCAGAGATCAGCAACAGAAATAAAAAAGTAACCTTTTCCCTGAAAAATATTTCAGCACAGCCTTTGAATATCTCTGCGGATGAACTGACAGAACGGTTTATCAGAGGAGATGTGGCGAGAAATACAGAAGGAAGCGGACTGGGACTCTCTATCGCAAAGAGCCTGACAGAGCTGCAGGGAGGTGAGTTTAAGCTATACCTGGATGGGGATCTGTTTAAGGTGATGATCACATTTGCGGCAAAGAATTGAAGTAAGTGATATAAGGTAGAACAAAGATAAGGCATAAAACAGTTTATAAAAAACTGTTTTATGCCTTATACTTTTGGCTTGTTATAATAATAGAAAAGAAGTATATTAAAAAATCATAGCGACATAAGAAAAGGGGACATAAAAAATGAATTACAGTTTTAACAGCAGAGTCAGATACAGTGAGACAGGTGAGAACGGCAAACTGACATTACCGGGTGTTTTGAATTATTTTCAGGATTGCTGTACATTTCATGCGGAGTCGGTCGGGCTTGGAGGAGACGTGCTGAAGGCAAGAGACAGAGCGTGGGTTCTTTCTTCCTGGCAGGTAATTGTGGATGAATATCCTGCTATGGGAACGGAAATCAGGATCACGACAGCACCTTATGATTTCAAAGGATTCATGGGTATGCGTAATTTCACCATAGAAACAATGGATGGGAAGAAGCTTGCCTGGGCGAACTCCAACTGGACACATCTGGCCATCAGTACAGGGATTCCGGTGAGATTGACACCTGCAGATACAGACAATTACATACTCGGCGAAAAGCTGGAAATGGATTATGCACCGAGGAAAATCAAACTTCCGGATGACATGACTTCACAGGAATCATTCACAGTGCAGAAGCATCATCTTGACACTAATCATCATGTAAACAACTGTCAGTATATCTGTATGGCAGAAGATTTCCTGCCGGAAGATTTCAAAGTATACCAGATGCGTGCAGAGTATAAGATGCAGGCAAAACTTGGAGATATAATCTGCCCGAAAGCAAAAGCAGAAACAGGAAAGGTGATTGTATCGCTTGATGATACAGACGGAAAAGCATACGCAATTATAGAATTTCAGCAAAAATAACGGTAAAAATCTTCTGAACAGGATGAATAGCAGGACAGAATTGACAAAGATATTTCGGAATTGATGTGTGGTTTTGTGAGAGATTTTTTGAATAAATTATTTACAAACAACAAGAAACAATATATAATACATTCATAAACAACAAGAAACAATATATTGTTAAAAACAAACAACATAAAACCACAAAAAGCGGAGGAGATATATATTATGAAAATTCTGGAATCTAAATTTGTACAGGGATTTATCAAAATGGCAAATGACGGTTATCTTCAGGGATGGCATGAGAGAAATGGCGGAAACTTAAGCTATCGTCTGAAACCGGAGGAAGTAGAGATGATTCGTCCCCGTCTGAATGCAACTGGAGAATGGATACCGATCGGGGTAGAGGTTCCGGGATTAGCAGGAGAGTTTTTCCTTGTAACGGGAAGCGGTAAATATTTCAGAAATATTATCGTGGATCCGGAAGTATGTCTTGCGATCATTGAACTGGATGAGACAGGAACAAATTACAGAATCCGCTGGGGCCTGGTTGAGGGCGGCAGACCTACCAGTGAGCTTCCGACTCATCTGATGAATCATGAAGTGAAGAAGAAACTGACAAACGGAAAACATCGTGTTATTTATCATGCACATACGACAAATACAATTGCTCTGACATTTGTTCTGCCACTGGATGATAAGATCTTTACAAGAGAGTTATGGGAATCTGCTACAGAGTGTCCGGTTGTATTCCCGGACGGCGTAGGTGTTGTCGGCTGGATGGTACCGGGTGGAAGAGAAATTGCCATAAAAACAGCAGAATTAATGAAGAAATATGATGTTGTTATCTGGGCACATCATGGAATGTTCTGCTCAGGTGAAGATTTTGACCTGACATTTGGTCTGCTCCATACGGTAGAAAAATCTGCAGAGATCCTGGTGAAGATTCTTTCTATGACTCCAAATAAACTTCAGACTATTACACCGGACAATTTCCGTTCACTTGCAAAAGATTTCAAGGTAAGTCTGCCTGAAGAGTTTTTGTATGAGAAACAGTAAAATAATCAACATACAAGTTGGTACATGTACCGTACAAGTGCTATAATACAGATATTAAGAGATTTTCCGGGTGGGATATGCAGAAAAAAGCCGGAACATCTGAAAGCTGTTGTAAAAGAATATCTGAAAAGCAAAAGGAGAGGTACGAATCATGCTGGAGAAATTAAAAGAGGAAGTTTACAAAGCAAACATGGATCTTCCAAAATACGGACTTGTTACATTTACATGGGGAAATGTAAGCGGAATCGACAGAGAATCAGGACTTTTTGTCATCAAACCAAGTGGAGTTGATTATGATCTGCTGACACCGGATGATATGGTTGTTGTAGACCTGAATGGAAATAAGGTAGAAGGAAAATATAATCCATCTTCTGATACAGCAACTCATGTAGAACTGTACAAAGCATTCCCGAATATCGGAGGAGTTGTACATACACATTCTTCATGGGCAACAAGCTGGGCACAGGCCGGAAGAGCAATCCCATGTTATGGAACCACACATGCAGATTATATTTATGGTGAGGTTCCATGTGCACGCTGTCTGGAAGGCAAAGAATTTGAAGAATATGAGAAAAATACAGGACTTCTGATCGTAGACCTGTTTAAGGACAAAGATTATGAAGCAGTACCTGCAGTACTTTGCAAAAACCATGGACCATTTGCATGGGGCAAGGATGCTCATGAAGCAGTACATAATGCAGTTGTTCTTGAGGAAGTTGCCAAGATGGCATCCCGCTGTGAGCTGATCAATCCACAGGTAAAACCTGCACCACAGGATCTGCAGGATAAGCACTACTTCAGAAAACATGGTGCAAATGCATATTATGGACAGGGAAATAAATAATTGCTGATCTGAAAATAAAAGATATGAATTTGTTAAAGATATAAAAAATCTCCCGGATAAGAGTAAGCGCTTCTCTTATCCGGGAGATTTTTTGTAGCAGAAGAAACAAGGAAAATTCTTCTGCCATATTGCAGAAAGTCCGGGCAATTTTCTGCAACTTTATCGAAGGAGGAGAACGTTTCAGGGCAGACCGTTAGCATGAATGAAAAAGATGTCATGATCCTTGAAAGATAATAACAGCTGAACTTTAATATTGTATGGTTCGTTTAATTTGCAGTAAACGGGACAGCAACATTTTATTTTGCACCTTAACAATTACATATATTTACCTTATAATGAACTCATAAGAAAATGCAAGAAATTAGGTTGATATACCGGAATAGTAACAGTAAGGATTTCAGACAACCGGAGGAAATGCATATGAAAGAGCAGCAGGAAAAAATAAGAGTATTAGATCCACATATAATACTGATATTATTTATATCAGCGTTTGTATTCGGCATAGGAATTCTGATGATTTTCCTGGAAAGAAAGGAAATAAGAACAGAGGGATATGAATTTATAATTTTTAGTGTGGAAATATTAATGTTGCTGTTAATCTTGTATTATATGAGAACTGTTGTGCTGAGCAGAGAAGGCTGTACGGTATCCTGGCTGTTTTGGAAGAGAAATTATAAATGGGAAGAGCTTGCTGTTATCAGAGAGGATGTCTGGTATACATATGGTAAGGGAGGGAGCATACGTTATCAGGGGATTGTATTTTCCAAATATGCAGTAAATAAGAAGAAAAAGAAATATACTACCAGGATGATCGTTGATGCGTTTCCGCTTTCAGATTGTTTTTACATTACTTTTGATGAACATGGCAATGTTTTTTCTTATAAATTAGAAAAAGGAAAAAAGCAAGTTATTAGAAAAATGTACGTAAATGTTCGTGAAAAAATGAAGGAATGGGGAGTGGAGGCAGAAAAAGGAGAGGGAATAAAAGAAGAAGAAAAACAAAGACAATATGATGAAATGATAGAATTGAGGAGGCAACAAAGAAAAAAAATTCAAAGCAAAGGAGCAGACTGTACAAATTTAAAAGAATATCAGCAAGAAGTAATAAAGATCAGATATTTTTTGCAGATAACCATGGTAATACTTATTACGGTACTGCTTATTTGGACAGGGCTGTCTGCTGAAGAGGGAGAAAGAATTCCAATATTGATTCTTGAGTTTTTGATTGATGCACCATTATTGTTTTTCTCTTCAAAAGTCGTAACATTAAGTAAAGAAGGCTGCAAAATATCGTATCTGTTTTTCAAAAAAATGTATAAATGGGAAGAACTTGAAATTATACGTGAAGATTATTTTCCAAGTTTCCGAGACAGGAGAAGCAGAGGGATTGTTTTTTCTAAAAGAAAAAAGAATAAAGCAGGATATATATATACAACACGGGAAATTGTAGGATCAGGTCATATTTTAGAGTGTTTTTATATTGTTCTTGATGCAGATGGAAATATACATTTATATAAGCGTCTGGCAGCAAAGGATGGCAAAACAAAACTGAGAAAAGTAGCTGTAAATATTCCCCAAAAATTAGCGGAATGGGGAGTAGAAATGGAAAAAATGATGAAATATACAGGAGGAACTTATGATTTATAAGAAGATTGAAATTGCAGTAGACGGATATAAAGAAACTGCAGATTTATACACTTATTTTCTGGATAATTCCATTGAAATGCATATCAACAGAAAGCGTCCGGTAGTTGTGATCTGCCCGGGAGGCGGGTATGCTATGACTTCTGACAGAGAAGCAGAACCGATCGCCATGCAGTATCTGGTAAGGGGATATCATGCAGTGATCCTGCGCTATAGCGTAGAACCTGCCAGATATCCACTGGCACTCTTGCAGCTTGCGAAGTCTGTTGCTTTTTTAAGAAAAAATGCTGCAGAGTTTCATATTGATACGAATAAAATTGTTCTGCAGGGCTTTTCCGCAGGTGGTCATCTGGCAGCAAGTCTTGGCGTTTTCTGGAAGAAAGATTTTATTGCACAGACACTTGGGGTAACTTCTGATATGGTGAAACCAAATGGTATGATCTTAAGTTATCCGGTGATCACTTCCGGTGAGTTTGCACATACAGGTTCCTTTGAATGCTTGCTTGGAGAGGATTATAATGATCTTGATAAGAGAAAAGAACAGTCTCTGGAATTCCAGGTATCTAAAGATACACCAACCACATTCCTGTGGCATACAGTGACAGATGATTGTGTTCCTGTAGAGAATTCTCTGTTGTTCTTCAATGCGTTGCGCAAATTTGAAATTCCGGTAGAAATGCATCTTTATCCGGTTGGCGGACATGGTTTAAGTCTTGCAAACGAAGAGACAAGCAACGAAGACGGCGGCTGTGTACAGAAAGAATGCCAGTCCTGGATAGAACTGGCATGCAAGTGGATGCAGAATATATAATACACGATAAAGAATCTGTCTGAGTGTATGTGAAATTGAATTGGAATAAAATACATCCTGATCTATAGTGAACAGTAACGTAAAATAAGATAATAAAAAATAATAAGGCGGCATTGTGCCGCCTTTATTATTTATGTTATACTGAAATATAAAGCTAATGTCAGAGGATGATGACAGTATAGTATATTTTTAATTTTTTTAAAAAGATACTATCACAACAGAAATGGAGATTATATGATAGAGTTAGGAAAAAAACAGAAATTAACAGTAGTGAAGTCCGTAGATTTTGGTGTATATCTGGGTGAGGATATGCAGGCAGATGCAAAGAACCGTGTTCTTCTTCCGTCCAGACAGGTTCCGGAAGGAACAAAGGAAGGCGACAGCATTGAAGCATTTATCTACAAGGATTCTCAGGATCGTCTTATTGCAACAACAAAAGAACCGAAGCTTCAGGTAGGTCAGACAGCAGTTCTGAAAGTCTCTCAGGTAACAAGGATTGGTGCATTCCTTGACTGGGGACTGGAGAAAGACCTTCTGCTTCCATATCATGAGCAGACTCTGAAAGTAAGAGAGGGAGAAGATGTGCTGGTAGCACTCTATATTGACAAGAGCAGTCGTCTCTGCGCAACTATGAAGGTTTATCATTATCTTTCCACCAGAACTCCTTATGTAGTGGGAGATATGGTGAAAGGTCGTGTTTATGAGATCAGCGACAGATTCGGTGTATTTGTGGCAGTTGATGATAAATATTCTGCACTGATCCCTGCAAGAGAAGCCAAGGGAAAATACCGTCCGGGCAAGATTCTGGAGCTGCGTGTCAGCGAAGTAAAAGAAGACGGAAAAATGAATGTCACAGACCGCCAGAAGGCATACCTGCAGATCAATGAGGATGCGGAGAATGTCCTTGAAGTGATCAATGAGTTTGCAGGTGTTCTTCCATTTGATGACAAGGCATCACCGGAAGTAATCCAGAGAGAATTCGGCCTGAGTAAGGGAGCGTTTAAACGTGCTATTGGTCATCTGATGAAAGAAGGCAAAGTAGAGATTAAGGACAAGAGAATCTACGCGAAATAATAACAGTAAAAATATACTGCGATAAAATTGCAGATATTAGAACAGGAGAGAAATAGAGTTGGAGTTTACACATCTTCACGTCCATACAGAATACAGTCTGCTGGATGGTTCCAATAAGATAAAAGAATATGTAGCCCGTGTCAAAGAACTTGGCATGGACAGTGCGGCGATCACAGATCATGGAGTTATGTATGGTGTGATTGATTTTTATCGTGCAGCAAGAGCCGAGGGAATCAATCCGATTCTGGGATGTGAGGTTTATGTAGCCCCCGGCTCCCGATTTGACCGTGAAGCAGGAAGCGGCGAAGACAGATATTACCACCTGGTTCTTCTGGCAGAGAATAATCAGGGTTATGCAAATCTGATGAAAATTGTGTCCAAGGGTTTTACAGAAGGATTCTATTATAAACCGCGAGTAGATCTTGCGGTATTAAAAGAGTACCATGAAGGGATTATTGCCTTAAGTGCCTGCCTTGCAGGTGAAGTGGCCAGGTATCTTCAGAGAGGAATGTACGAAGATGCAAAGGCAGCAGCTCTTCGTTATCAGGATATTTTTGGCAAAGGGAATTTCTTCCTGGAATTACAGGATCATGGAATCCCTGCGCAGAGACTGGTAAATCAGGAGCTTCTCCGTATGCACGAAGAAACAGGGATTGACCTTGTGGCAACCAATGATGTGCATTATACAAGGGCGGAGGATGCTGATCCTCATGATATTCTTCTCTGTCTGCAGACAAACAAGAAACTGGCAGACGAGGACAGAATGCGTTATGAGGGCGGCCAGTATTATGTGAAATCCCCGGAAGAAATGGCAGAACTTTTCCCATATGCTTTGGAGGCCCTGGAGAATACTCATAAGATTGCACAGAGATGTCATGTTGAGATTGAATTTGGCGTGACCAAGCTTCCAAGATTCGATGTGCCGGATGGTCTTACATCCTGGGAATATCTGAACAAGCTATGCTTCGAGGGACTGGAGGAACGTTATCAGCCGGTTACAGAGGAATTAAAAGCTCGTCTGAATTACGAATTATCTACTATAAAAAATATGGGCTACGTGGATTACTTCCTTATAGTATGGGATTTTATTAAATATGCCCGCGATCATGACATTATGGTAGGACCGGGACGTGGCTCTGCAGCGGGAAGTCTGGTTGCTTATACCTTGGGCATCACACAGCTTGATCCTATTCGCTATGATCTGCTCTTTGAGCGATTTCTGAATCCGGAACGAGTATCTATGCCTGATATTGACGTTGACTTCTGCTTCGAAAGAAGGCAGGAGGTTATTGAATATGTCCGCCGTAAATATGGGGATGATTGTGTGGTTCAGATTGTTACTTTTGGTACGCTGGCAGCCCGTGGTGTGATCCGGGATGTGGGCCGTGTACTGGATATGCCTTATGCACAGGTGGATTCCATTGCGAAAATGATCCCGCAGGAATTAAATATTACTATAGATAAAGCCCTTACTATGAACCCTGAGCTGAAAAAAGCATATGAAGAGCAGGATGAAATTCATTATCTGATCGATATGGCAAGACGTCTGGAGGGACTTCCCAGACATACCTCCATGCATGCGGCAGGTGTTGTTATCAGCCAGAAGGACGTATCAGAATATGTACCGCTTTCCAGAGCATCAGACGGGTCTATTGTCACTCAGTTTACCATGACAACACTGGAAGAATTGGGACTTTTAAAAATGGACTTCCTGGGACTTCGTACTCTGACTGTGATCCAGAATGCAGTAAAGCTGATCCAGAAGGATGCAGGAGTGACTCTGGACATGCAGAAGATTAATTATGATGATAAAAAGGTTTTGGATTCCCTCGGCACCGGTCGTTCTGATGGTGTATTTCAGCTTGAAAGTGCGGGAATGAAAAATTTCATGAAGGAACTGAAGCCTCAGAGTCTGGAAGATGTGATCGCAGGAATTTCTCTTTACCGCCCGGGCCCCATGGATTTTATCCCTCAGTATATCCGGGGCAAAAACCGTCCGGATACCATCCGTTACGACTGCCCTCAGCTGGAGCCGATCCTGAAGCCTACTTATGGGTGTATTGTCTATCAGGAACAGGTTATGCAGATCGTTCGTAACCTGGCAGGTTATACTCTGGGCCGAAGCGACCTGGTGCGCCGTGCAATGTCCAAAAAGAAGGCCTCTGTCATGGAAAAGGAGCGCCAGAACTTTGTTTACGGAAATGAAGCAGAGGGAGTTCCAGGCTGTATTGCAAATGGAATTGATGAGGCAACGGCAAATAAAATCTATGATGAAATGATTGATTTCGCCAAATATGCTTTTAATAAGTCCCATGCAGCAGCCTATGCAGTTGTTTCCTATCAGACTGCATATCTGAAATATTACTATCCTGTGGAATTTATGGCCGCATTAATGACATCGGTTATTGATTTTCCCAATAAGGTTGCAGAATATATTCTGGTCTGCAGACAGATGGGGATTAAGATCCTGCCGCCGGATGTGAATTGTGGAATGTATGGATTCTCTGTAGATAACGGTGCGATCCGATATGGTCTGTCCGCTATAAAGAGTGTGGGACGTCCGGTTATTGAAAGCCTGGTAAGAGAGAGGGAAGAGAACGGACAATATCGTTCCCTGAAGGATTTTATGGAACGAAACTCTCCGCAGATGAATAAGCGAGCAGTAGAAAACTTTATCAAAGCAGGTGCACTGGATTGCCTGGATGGTAACCGCCGCCAGAAAATGCTGGTTTATCAGAAGATTTCAGACAGTATCAGTCAGGATAAGAAGAATTCACTGGCAGGCCAGATGAGCCTTTTTGATCTGGTAAGCGAGGAGGACAAAAAAGAATTTGAAATCCGTATGCCCGATGTGGAGGAATTCGGAAAAGAGGAACTTCTGGGATATGAGAAGGAAGTTCTGGGAATCTACCTCAGTGGTCATCCTCTGGAAAATTACCGGGGAATGATGGAGAAAACCATTTCTGCGAAAACCTCTGATTTTCAGCAGGATGAAGAAACAAATCTTCCGAAAGTCATGGATGGTCAGAAAGTAATTATCGGTGGAATGATTACGGATAAAACCATCAAATATACAAAGAATAATAAGGTTATGGCATTCCTCACAGTGGAGGATCTGGTAGGAACAGTGGAGGTAGTTGTGTTCCCCAGAGATTATGAGAAAAGTCAGCAGTTCCTGAATGAAGAAGGCAGAGTATTTATTCAGGGCAGAGTATCTGCAGAGGACGATCGCGCTAGTAAACTGATCCTTGAAAAAATCCGTCCCTTTGACAATATGCCAAGGGAAATCTGGATACAGTTTGACAATAAAGAAAGCTACACACAGCAATCTCAGGAACTGCTTGCAGACCTCAGACGTTCACCGGGTGACAGTGCTGTTGTGATCTACCTGAAAGACGTAAAGGCCATAAAGAAGCTTCCGGTTGGATATCATGCACAAATTCAGGACTCATGGCTGAACTATATGTACGAAAAATATGGTAAAACCAATGTTAAAGTTGTAGAAAGAGGATTGAAAAACTTATAGAAATGCGCTAAACTATACCCGAATATGTGTATAGTAAAAATGAGATAGATTCAGAAGATGGAGGAAGAAAAGATGGCAGAAAACAAGATAAAAACCATTGGTGTCCTTACCAGCGGTGGTGACGCACCTGGAATGAATGCTGCAATTCGTGCAGTTGTCAGAAGAGGTTTAAGCAATGGATTAAATGTAAAAGGTATTCTGAAAGGATATAATGGTCTGTTAAACGAAGAGATTATTGACATGAGCGCAAAAGATGTATCTGATACAATCGAACGTGGAGGTACAATCCTTTATACAGCACGTTGTGCAGAATTCCGTACAGAAGAAGGCCAGAAACGTGGAGCAGAGATCTGCAGAAAACATGGAATTGACGGACTTGTTGTCATCGGTGGTGACGGATCCTTCGCAGGTGCTCAGAAGCTTGCGAATCTCGGAATCAATACAATCGGTCTTCCCGGAACAATCGACCTTGACATTGCATGTACAGAATATACCATCGGATTTGATACAGCTGTAAACACAGCAATGGAAGCAATTGATAAAGTACGTGATACTTCCACTTCTCATGAGAGATGCAGTATCATCGAGGTTATGGGACGTGGTGCAGGATATATTGCTCTGTGGTGCGGTATTGCCAACGGTGCTGAGGACGTTCTGGTTCCTGAAAAATATGACTATGATGAGCAGAAGCTGATCAATAACATTATCGAGAGTCGTAAGAAAGGCAAAAAGCATCACATCATCATCAATGCAGAAGGTATCGGTCATTCTGAAGCAATGGCAAAACGTATCGAAGCTGCCACAGGTATCGAAACACGTGCTACAATCCTTGGACACATGCAGCGTGGTGGAAGCCCGACATGTAAAGACCGTGTATATGCATCTATGATGGGTGCTCTGGCTGTAGACCTTCTTATTGCAGGCAAGACATGCCGCGTTGTCGGATATCGTCACGGTGAATTCGTAGACTTCGATATCAATGAAGCACTTGCTATGCAGAAGGGTATCTCTGACTATCAGTGGGAAGTATGCCAGTCACTTTCTCATAACTATGATAAAAACAACAAATAACAAATGAATAAAAAGATGCAGTTATATAACAGACTGCATAAATTAAATACTGCTCAGATAATTACCCTCGGTTTTGCGGGAGTGATTATCTTAGGGGGATTACTTCTGTGGCTGCCGTTTTGTACGGCACCCGGATACCACACATCTTTTACAGATGCCATGTTTACCGCAACCACAAGTATATGTGTAACAGGGCTTGTGACAGTTGTTACGGCAACTCACTGGACTCTGGCAGGCAAGATTATTATTCTTGTCCTGATCCAGATCGGAGGTGTGGGACTGATTTCCCTGGGCAGTATTATTTTTATAAGTCTGAGAAAGAAAATATCGCTGAGGAACCGGCGTGTTATCCAGGAGTCCTATAATATGGATAGAATGGGTGGGATGGTCAGGCTGGTGAAGAAAGTTCTGATCTGTGTGTTTGGAGCAGAAGGAATCGGTGCAGTGTGTTATGCAGTTCGATTTATTCCGCAGTTCGGTCTGGCAAAAGGTCTGGGATACTCTGTTTTTACGGCAGTATCTGCATTCTGTAATGCTGGTATTGATCTGCTGGGAGAGGACAGCCTGGCTCAGTATGTTGCTGATCCGATCGTAAACTTTACAAGTGTAGGACTGATCATTATGTCAGGACTTGGATTTGTGGTCTGGTGGGATATCTGGGATAAGATCAAACGAGTCATCAGAGGGAAACTTCCTGTGGGACGTATATTTAAAAATCTCCGTCTTCACAGTAAGATCGTGTTGATGATGACGCTGATACTTGTTGTGGGCGGTACAGTACTGATCTTTCTGTTTGATCATGGAAATCCGGAAAGTATTGGGACATATTCGCCGGGAACGAAGTGGATGGCATCTTTGTTCCAGTCAGTTACCACAAGAACAGCTGGATTTTTCACTGTAAGCCAGGAGAGATTTTCCAATGCAACTTATATGCTGTGCCTGGTATTGATGTTGATCGGCGGTTCCCCTATGGGAACAGCAGGTGGAATTAAGACAACAACAGTTGCGGTCCTTCTGCTGAGTCTGAAATCCAATCTTCAGGGAAAACGGGATGTGGAAGTACACCACAGGAGAATCAGAGACAGCTATATACGTTCTGCAATCGTAGTGACAGGTATGGTACTTACAGTACTTATTCTCATGAGTATGCTGTTGTGTGCAGCCATGCCGGAAGCACCTATAGAAGATGTTGTTTATGAAATTACATCTGCGGTTGCAACGGTAGGACTTAGCAGAGGGCTGACACCCTGCCTGAATACAGCAGGCAAATGGATCGTGATCCTGACTATGTATCTGGGAAGAATCGGTCCGCTGACTCTGGGAACTGCAGTGACTGTACGTGTACAGAAAATGCCGGCAGATTCACATCTGGCAGAAGAAGATATTATGATTGGATAGTAACGGTTCGGCAGTCAGGCGGATATTCGCAGAGGATAACGAATACATGTTCAGAAAGAGAAATGAGGAAGAAAATGAAGAACAAATCTTATGCAGTGATCGGTCTTGGGCAGTTCGGGATGACGGTAGCCCTTACTCTGGCAGAGGCGAACTGCGATGTACTTGCCATTGACGATAAAGATGATAATGTGCAGGATATCGCAGAGAAAGTTTCCTATGCTGTCAAGGCAGATGTGCGTGATCCGGGAATTCTGGAATCGTTTGGAGTTCAGAACGTAGATGTTGCGGTCATCGCAGTAGCCGAGAATATGGAGGCCAGTATTACAGCAACGATGCAGGTGAAAGAACTTGGAGTTCCTTTTGTCATGGCGAAGGCAATGAATTCTCTTCATGGCAGGATACTGGAGAAAATAGGGGCAGATAAGGTGATTTATCCTGAACATTCCATGGGTATCAGAGTTGCAAGAAATCTTCTCTCCAGTGGATTTGTCGATATGTTTGAGCTTTCTTCTGATTTCAGTATGGCAGAATTTAAGATTCCGCGGGAATGGATAGGAAAAACACTTCGGGAGCTGAAGGTCAGGGAAAAGTATAACATCAATCTGATCGGTCTGAAGCATGGCGATAAGATGAATATGAATGTGGCGCCGGATGAAGTGTTTCCGGCAGACTGCACAGTTGTTGCAGCAGGAGCAAACAGTGACCTGAATAAGGTTTCGGAAAATTGAGGATAAGATATGATCACCAGTGTAAATAACGGACAGGTAAAAAATATCATACAGCTGAACCAGAAAACAAAAGCCCGCAGAGAACAAGGGCTTTTTGTTGCAGAAGGAAGAAAAATGTTCGGCGAAGCACCTAGGGATTGGATTTCGAAGGTGTATGTATCAGAAGCTCTCAGCGGTGATGCAGAACTGATGGCTCAGGTGGAGAAACTTCCATATGAAATAGTAACAGATTCTGTTTTTCGACAGATGAGCGATACGCAGACGCCGCAGGGAATTATGACAGTGCTTAAGAAACCTTCCTATATAATGGAAGATATTCTCGGCGGGGAAAATCCGCTGGTTATGATTCTGGAAGATCTGCAGGATCCGGGAAATGCGGGAACTATTCTCCGTACAGGAGAGGGTGCCGGAGTAAGCGGAGTTCTTCTGACAAAGACCTGCGTGGATATCACAAACCCGAAGGTTATACGATCAACCATGGGTTCTGTCTACAGAATGCCTTTCCTATATGTGGAAAGTGTGGTATCATTAGCACAGGAACTGAAAGACAGAAATATCCGCACATTTGCGGCGCATCTGCATGGTAAGAACTCTTATGATCAGGAATCCTACACAGGAGGAACTGCTTTCCTGATCGGCAATGAGGGAAAAGGACTGACAGATGAAGCGGCAGACAGTGCTGATTGTCTGATACGGATTCCTATGTGTGGAAAAGTAGAATCTCTGAATGCTGCCATGGCATCCGGAATTCTCATGTATGAAGCTGCTCGTCAGAGACGATAGCAGACGAAAGGAGGAGTTTCATGCAGCCTTTGATCTGGCTTGGGATTCTTGCGTTATTGCTTGTTGTAGAGGCAATTACGGCAGGACTGACCACCATCTGGTTTGCCGGCGGCGCACTGGTCGCTGCTATTGCATGTTATGCAGGAGCGAACCTCACTGTACAGATATTGCTGTTTCTGTGTGTTTCATTGGTACTTCTCATCTTTACCAGACCACTGGCAATGAAGTACTTCAACAAAGAAACCATACAGACCAATGCAAACAGTCTGATTGGAAAGAAAGCAGTTGTGATTCAGGAGATTGACAATCTGGCGCAGACAGGCCAGGTTCGTATCAATGACATTGAATGGACTGCACGTTCTGCTGATGACGAAAAAATCGGCGAAGGCACCGTTGTAACGATCGAAGAGATCCGAGGTGTGAAACTTATCGTAAAACAGAATAAGGAGGATTAGTTATGGGCGTGGTTTTTCTGATAGTTATTATCGTTATTGCGGTATGGGTCCTTGCATCCTGCGTCCGCATTGTACCACAGGCATATGCAGTAATCCTGGAGCGTCTGGGAGCTTATCAGGCGACCTGGAGTACAGGAATTCATTTCAAGGTTCCGTTTATTGAACGAGTAGCCAGAAAGGTAAATCTGAAGGAACAGGTAGTGGATTTTCCACCGCAGCCGGTTATCACAAAGGATAACGTAACCATGCAGATTGATACTGTCGTATTCTTTCAGATCACAGATCCGAAGCTTTATACTTACGGTGTGGAGAATCCGATCATGGCAATCGAGAATCTGTCCGCAACAACCTTAAGAAATATTATCGGTGACATGGAACTGGATGAGACACTTACATCACGTGAGACGATCAATACTAAGATGAGAGCTTCTCTTGATGAAGCTACTGATCCATGGGGAATCAAGGTCAATCGTGTGGAACTGAAGAACATTATTCCTCCGGCAGCTATCCAGGATGCAATGGAGAAACAGATGAAAGCTGAGCGTGAACGTCGTGAAGCAATCCTGATCGCAGAAGGTCAGAAGAAATCTACGATCCTTGTTGCAGAAGGTAAGAAGCAATCCGCAATTCTGGATGCAGAAGCTGAGAAACAGGCAGCAATCCTCCGCGCAGAGGCTCAGAAAGAGCGTATGATCAAGGAGGCAGAAGGACAGGCTGAGGCAGTTCTGAAAGTTCAGAATGCCAATGCAGAGGGTATCCGCATGATCAGAGAGGCAGGAGCAGATGAGGCAGTTCTGACACTGAAGAGTCTGGAAGCATTTGCCAGGGCAGCAGACGGTAAGGCAACCAAGATCATTATTCCGTCGGATATTCAGGGAATCGCAGGTCTGGCAAGTTCGCTGAAAGAGATCGTCACTGATCCGAAAGCGGAGACAGACAAATAACAAAAGAGAATAAATGACATCGGGGAGAGAATTATTATGAACTTAAAAGGAAGAAACTTTCTGACACTGAAAGACTTTACACCGGAGGAGATCACATATCTTATTGATTTATCCGCAGAACTTAAAGCAAAGAAGAAAGCCGGCGAGCTTCACGAATATTACAGAGGCAAAAATATTGCACTTATTTTTGAAAAAACAAGTACAAGAACCCGTTGCTCTTTTGAGGTAGCTGCCCATGATCTTGGAATGGGAAGCACATACCTGGATCCGACAGGTTCTCAGATCGGTAAGAAAGAAAGCATTGCAGATACAGCAAGAGTTCTGGGAAGAATGTACGATGGTATCGAATATCGTGGATTTGGTCAGGAAGTCGTAGAAGAGCTTGCAAAACATGCAGGTGTTCCGGTATGGAATGGCCTTACGAACGAATATCATCCGACACAGATGATCGCTGATATGCTGACAATCCGTGAGCATTTCGGAGATTTAAAAGGACGTAAGCTTGTATACATGGGTGATGCCCGTTACAATATGGGTAATTCCCTGATGATTGCCTGCACAAAACTTGGCATGCATTTCGTAGCCTGCACAACTAAGAAATATTTCCCGAATGCAGAGTTAGTTGCTCAGTGCGAGGAATATGCAAAAGCATCCGGCGGAAGCATCACTCTGACAGAGGATGTTCAGGAAGGAACAAAGGATGCAGACGTTATCTATACAGACGTATGGGTATCCATGGGTGAGCCGGATGAGGTATGGACAGAGAGAATCCATGATCTGACACCTTATAAAGTAACAAAGGACGTTATGAAGAACGCAGGAGAGAAAGCAATCTTCCTTCACTGTCTGCCTGCATTCCATGACCTTAAGACAAAGATCGGCAAGGAAATGGGTGAGAGATTCAATCTGACAGACATGGAAGTAACAGACGAAGTATTTGAATCTGAGCAGTCCAAAGTATTTGATGAGGCAGAGAACCGTATGCATACCATCAAAGCTGTTATGGTAGCAACATTAGGAGAGCCGGAGAACAAATAATGGCACATCTGTATAATGAAGAAACAATTTCACAGGCGATAAACACAAAATGGGCGGGCAAAACCGTCCATTTTGCAAAAGAAACAGATTCTACCAATTCATGGATCAAGCGTCTGGCAAAAGATGGTGCAGAGCATGGAACTCTGGCAGTTGCGGAATTTCAGTCTGCGGGAAGAGGGCGTTTTGACAGAAGATGGGAAGCGCCGGAGGGCAGCTCTATTATGATGACACTGCTCTTACGTCCGGAATTTTCACCGCAGTATGCGTCTATGCTGACACTGGTTATGGGAATGGCAGTGGCACAGGCAGCAGAGGAACTGGGGTTTAACGTAAGTATTAAATGGCCCAATGATATTGTGATCTCTAAGAAGAAAATCTGTGGTATCCTGACCGAGATGGGAACAAATGGTGTGAAGATCAATTATGTTCTCATCGGAGTAGGAATCAATGTAAACCTGAAAGAATTTCCGGAAGAGATGCAGGACAAAGCGACTTCACTGATTCTGGAGGGCGGTCATGAATATGACAGAAATCAGGTGATTGCACTGGTGATGAAATATTTCGAGATCAACTATGAGAAATTTATCCAGACCTGTGATTTTACTCATCTGCTGGATGATTACCACAGAATCCTTGCAAATCTGAACCAGCCGGTCAGAGTGATCGATGGTGACAGAAGTTTCGAAGGAATCTGCAGGGGGATTGATGAAAAAGGTGAACTGCTTGTGGAAAGGCAGAATAAAGAAGTTGTGAAAGTCAGCGCAGGAGAGGTTTCAGTGCGTGGGCTTTACAGCTATGTATAAAGATTCTGAATAATTTCGAAAGAGGGAAACAGTAATTTATGTATCAGGACAACATTACTCTCTGCGGCGCAAGCGCCTATGAGAAGAAATTTTATTTTAATCAGGATTTCAATGCACTTCCGGATCATGTGAAGAAAGAACTTCAGATCATGTGTGTTCTTTACACAGAGGATGTAGGAGGAATCCTGACTCTGGAATTTGACGAAAACGGCAGACTTCAGTTTAAAACAGAAGCTCTGGAAGCAGATGCCCGCTACGATGAGATCGGAAGCGGACTGAAGATCAAACAGCTTCAGCAGGACAAGAAAGAACTTCTGGAATCTCTGGAAATGTATTATAAAGTATTCTTTCTCGGAGACATCCCGGAAGAAGAATTGAAGAAAACATCGGGCAGTGAGGACTGAATCCATGCAGACAAGGAATGAGCCGGTACGGGCAAGAGAACCATTCATGGAGATGCAGTGGAAAATAGGAAACGTACAGATTGATAATCCGTTTGTTCTTGCACCAATGGCAGGTGTCACAGACCTGCCATTTCGAACGCTCTGTAAAGAGCAGGGGGCCGGACTGATCTGTATGGAAATGATCAGTGCAAAAGCGATTTCTTTTCACAATAAGAACACCATTGCCCTGATGGAGATTGATCCATGTGAACACCCGGTTTCCATGCAGCTTTTTGGCAGTGAACCGGATCTTATGGCAGAGGTTGCGAAATCCATTGAGGACAGAGATTTCGATATCCTGGACATCAATATGGGATGCCCTGTGCCGAAGGTTGTCAATAACGGTGAGGGATCTGCATTATTGAAGAACCCGAATCTGATTGAAGAGATCGTTCGAAAAGTATCATCTGCAATCAGTAAACCGTTGACTGTCAAGGTGCGAATCGGATTTGAGAATGAACCGGTAGATATTGTTGAAATCGCGAAACGTATTGAGGATGCGGGAGCAGCAGCACTTGCAGTGCATGGGCGCACCAGACAGCAGTACTATTCCGGCACTGCAGACTGGGATACGATCCGCAGGGTAAAAGAAGCGATTACCATTCCTGTAATTGGAAACGGAGATGTAGATTCTCCGCTGAAAGCAGAAGCACTGGTAAAACAGACCGGATGTGATGCTGTTATGGTGGGACGTGCAGTAAGGGGAAATCCCTGGTTGTTCCGCGAACTGAACCATTATTTCCGGACAGGAGAACTGTTGGAACGCCCGTCTGTAGAGGAAATACGTGAAATGATCCTGCGTCATGCCAGAAAACAGATTGAATTAAAAGGGGAATTCGTAGGAATCCGTGAGATGCGTAAACACGTTGCCTGGTATACTGCAGGCATGCGTCACAGCGCAGGGCTCAGAAGAGAGTCAAACACCATAGAAAGTTATGAAGCTCTGGAGGCGCTTTTATCAAGATTAGCATAAAAGTTAAAACCATGTGAAATGAGAAATATAAACAATAGCAAAGGCGCTCGGAATGCTTGACAATCCGGGTGCTTTTTTGTATAATACAGAAATTGTGAATATCCTAGAATAAGTCTGCCCTTTTTCAGGTATGATGTATCAGGAAGCACATAAATCCATGTAGTGATCCGGGGCGAAAAGAAACGCAGAAGACTATACCGGATGTTGAAAGGGAGTAAGGTTATTATGGAAGAAAAGAAAAACTTACTAACTTATGCAGGACTTAAAAAATTAGAAGAAGAGCTGCATGATTTAAAGGTAGTAAAGAGAAAAGAAGTAGCAGAGAAAATTAAGGAAGCCAGAGAACAGGGCGACTTATCTGAGAATGCGGAATACGATGCAGCGAAAGACGAACAGAGAGACATTGAAGCACGTATCGAAGAAATCGAGAAGATCTTAAAGAATGCTGAAGTTGTTGTAGAGGACGAAGTAGATCTGGACAAGATCAGCGTTGGATGTAAGGTTAAAGTACACGATTTTGAATTCGAAGAAGACATCGAGCTGAAGATCGTAGGTTCCACAGAGGCTAACAGCCTTGAAGGCAAAATCTCCAACGAATCTCCCGTAGGAAAAGCACTTATCGGTGCGCATACAGGTGATGTAGTAGAAGTAGAGATGCCGGCAGGAATCATGAAATACAAAGTTCTGGAGATCCAGAGAAACGTATAAGAGACAGATGACTGAGGTGCGCGTAGAGATTTATCATGCAAAGGCATAACGCGCACCTTTCTCTGACTATATAAGCAGATAATAAGAAGACAATAAGAAGTTTGTTATTTCTTATTTTTGTCTGTATATCTGATAAATTGATATTTGAAAATACAGGATTCTGTTGAATGGAATCTTCTGTTACATCTGATATCACATGGAAATGTAGAATAAATGTAACTATTCAGTAGTCTACTATCCCGCGAGGTGTTTTGGCACGTAAGTACCAAAATCCCGAGACATACAAGCCAAAATGCCATCACCGCAGGTGATTTTTAATGCATTTTGGCTCGTAACTGTGAAGGTACTGAACAGTTACGAACAAATAATAATTATACAAGTATATAAGGAGGAACCAAGGTGGCACAGCAGAAGCAGGAACAGGATTTAAACCAGTTACTGAAGGTACGTCGCGATAAACTGGCAGATCTTCAGGCTAATGGAAAAGACCCATTTCAGATCACAAAGTTTAACCAGACTCATCACTCAATGGAAGTGAAGAGTCTTTATGAAGCACATGAGGCAGAACTTCTCAAAGATCGTGCAGAAGTAGATGTAACAGGTCTTGATGAAGAACAGGCAAAGGAAGCTGTTAAGAAAGATTATGAAGAGAGAAGAGAAATCATGGACGCAAGCCCGATCCACGTAGCGATCGCAGGCCGTATGATGTTCAAGAGAGTTATGGGTAAGGCTTCTTTCTGCAATATCCAGGATTTACAGGGAAATATTCAGGTATATGTAGCAAGAGATGCGATCGGAGCAGATTCTTATGCAGATTTTAAGAAATCCGATATCGGTGATATCTTCGGACTGGAAGGTTTTGCATTCAGAACAAGAACAGGTGAGATTTCTATCCATGCAGAAAGCATGACTCTTCTTTCCAAGAGCTTACAGATTCTTCCTGAGAAATTCCATGGACTGACAGATACAGATATGCGTTATCGTCAGAGATATGTAGACCTTATCATGAATCAGGACAGCAAGAACGTATTTATCAAACGTTCCCAGATTCTGAAAGAAATCCGTAACTTCCTTGCAGACCGTGACTTCATGGAAGTGGAAACTCCGATGCTGGTTGCAAATGCAGGCGGTGCTGCAGCAAGACCGTTTGAAACTCATTATAATGCACTGAACGAAGATGTTAAGCTTCGTATTTCTCTTGAACTTTATCTGAAGAGACTGATCGTTGGTGGTCTTGAGAGAGTTTATGAGATCGGACGTGTATTCCGTAATGAAGGTGTAGATACCCGTCATAATCCGGAGTTTACTCTGATGGAGCTTTATCAGGCATATACAGATTATGAAGGCATGATGGAACTGACTGAGTCTATGTTCCGTTATCTGGCAGAGAAGGTTTGTGGTTCTGCGAAGATTTCCTACAATGGTATCGAGATCGACCTCAGCAAACCTTTTGAACGTCTGACCATGAATGATGCGATCAAGAAATATGCAGGAATTGACTTTGATGAAGTTGCAGATGATGAAGCAGCTAAGAAGCTTGCAGATGAGCATCATATTGAATATGAAGAACGTCATAAGAAGGGTGATATCATCAACCTGTTCTTCGAGGAATACTGTGAAAAAGAACTGATCCAGCCAACATTTATCATGGATCATCCGATCGAGATTTCTCCGCTGACAAAGAAGAAACCTTCTGATCCGAATAAGGTAGAGCGTTTCGAGCTGTTCATTAATACATGGGAAATGTGTAACGCATATTCCGAGCTCAATGACCCGATTGACCAGAGAGAGCGTTTCAAAGCACAGGATGCTCTTGCTGACGCAGGAGATGAGGAAGCGAACCACACAGATGAAGACTTCCTGAATGCACTGGAGATCGGTATGCCGCCTACAGGTGGTATCGGATACGGAATCGATCGTCTGGTTATGCTGCTTACAGACAGCCAGGCAATCCGTGACGTACTGCTGTTCCCGACAATGAAGTCCCAGGGCGCTGCTAAGAACGAAGCAAACAACGTTGCGCAGGCTAAAACGGTTTCAGAAAA
>NZ_JADPGO010000013.1:51059-95270 GCF_015668165.1 Blautia sp. 1001283B150304_161114_C9
TGTTCCCGACAATGAAGTCCCAGGGCGCTGCTAAGAACGAAGCAAACAACGTTGCGCAGGCTAAAACGGTTTCAGAAAAGCCAGTTGAGAAGATTGATTTTTCAAAGGTAGAAATCGAACCATTGTTCAAAGATGAGGTAGATTTTGAGACTTTCAGCAAGTCCGATTTCCGTGCAGTAAAGGTAAAAGAGTGTGTCGCAGTGCCGAAGTCAAAGAAACTTTTACAGTTTACTCTGGATGATGGAACAGGCGTGGAACGTACCATTTTAAGCGGTATTCACGCATTCTACGAACCAGAAGAACTGGTAGGTAAGACACTTATAGCTATCACAAATCTGCCACCTAGAGCAATGATGGGAATTGAATCTTGTGGAATGTTACTTAGTGCAATCCATGAAGAAGAGGGCGAAGAAAAACTTCATCTTCTGATGGTAGATGACCATATTCCGGCTGGGGCAAAATTATATTAATATCAGTCGTATAAAACGACAAAAATATACGACTTACGACAAACTTACGACAGAAGATTAGGAAGAGGATGCAAGGTTTAAATAAGGCGACTAAACATAAGATTTAGTCGTCTTATTATTTTGCCTTAAAACACAATGTGCAATATAATTTTAATTGCAAATTATATTGCAAAATACAATTAAATATGATACATTGAAAATGTACTTAATAGTATATATTGAATTATTTTAAATCATTTGAAGGGAATGGGATGGATGGAAGAAAAGGGAGAGTCTATTAGCTTTGTGAATGGTAAGAATGAAAAAATTTTTGAAATTCCAGATGGGGATGCAATAAAGCTGATTTCAGAAAATGGAGACAGATATTATGCTCTTTGTCGAAGAATTGATGAATGCCATGTAAAAATTGATGGGGTTAGGTGGCATTTGCAGGCATATGCACAAGCTATGGAAAAAAGAGGAATTATTTTCATGCCAGCGAAAAATAATCTGTAAATATTATGTAGTACAAAATTCAGTAAGCTTCTTTCTACTGAGCCTATAAAATATTAACCAACAAAAAGGACTGCCAGTTGAATTAATTTTCAATAAGGGCAGTCCTTTTTGATATTTTTAATGGTTGTGGTTATTCTTCACTGTCCATAGCTTTGACGGCGTATTCTA
Organism: Blautia sp. 1001283B150304_161114_C9; assembly: GCF_015668165.1. Lineage (NCBI taxonomy): Bacteria > Bacillati > Bacillota > Clostridia > Lachnospirales > Lachnospiraceae > Blautia > Blautia sp. 1001283B150304_161114_C9. The sequence continues at coordinate 52,193 of NZ_JADPGO010000013.1, forward strand.
AGCACTGGATAACAGCCTGATTTAAAGATAATTCTTTTTCCTGAGCGCGTTGCTCCAGATCGTTTAGTAAATCGGCAGGAAGTCGAAAAGTTTTGGATTTGTATTCTCGTGATTTATTTGATTTTAATTCAAATTTGGACATGATTTTTCCTCCTATATGTATATCTTATAGGATAAGATTAAATAATTATAGAATTATTTTTACGATAAAATTTAGCTTGTATTTTAAAATATATTATATAATGCATTAAAATATGCAGAATATCCGCTGGGGGAGCGTAGCAACCGAAGGGCGACATTGATTTTGTTGTCTACTGGTTTTTCGGCAGGGAAGGATTTGTCAAGGTCAAAGCCGTGGAACGGTGCGAAGCAACCTTGATAAATTCTTCGCTGTCGGGTACAATGACAATACAAAATCTATGTTGAGTATAAATATTAGGAAGGGTTATTTTTATGAGAAAAAGTGAAAAATTATTTTGCCATTATCTGTTTGAAGAATATAATACTATTTTGCTTGGTTTTCCAAAAAAGAATGCAGAGGAAGATATGGATAGAAGCGCAGGGAAAAATGTGAATGACTCGATAAATGTTCCGATGGAAGAACATTTAGATTTATTATTTAAGGAAGATAATATTGGTATGGAAATGGGAATAGTTAATGAAAATTTTCCTAAATTAGATACTTATGATAGAACCGCTTTTTATAATGCGATGGAACGGTGGAATACACGGGAACTAGAAAAAATAAAATTTGTTGGAAAGTATTGGATGATTCTAGCGGATTTTATATACTGTACTTTTGGATTGTCATTGAATGATATAGCTGGAGAATTATTGGAAGTATCAGAATATATTATGGAGATTCCTTTGGATAAAAAGAATCTGTCCGATGTAAAAGAGACAAGAAAACTTTATTATGATGTTTTGGATAAAATGCGCTCCAATAAAAAAACATTAAGGGATATGGCAGAAAAAATAATAAAAGTAGTTTGTCTTTGGTTTGGGATTACTCAGGATATTCTTAGAACTGGAAAGGGTTATATGTATGTTATTAATATGCAGAAACATCCTGAGATGCTTAGCATAGTTGATGTTGTGGATTACTGTAAAGAATGTGAAAGTCACGGAAAAGATTTAAACATCGAAGAAATGATGAAGGAAAAAATGGGAGTAGAAGATGAGGATATTGGAAAAGTTTTTCTACAGATTGTAGAGCCACGAAGTGGCACGGATAAAAAAGTTGCAGAATTTATAGACATCTTATTGGAAGAAATGGTTAAGAGTCGGGAAAAAGAGATAGAGGCAAGAAAAAGGAGAGAGGAAAAAGAAAAGAGAGAGAGTCAGGAAAAAGGAGAGAGCAGGAATTGATCCTGTTCTTTTTTTATACGAGAATTTAAGTTCGTACCTGAACGATAAAAGGGTTTGTTATAATTCAAGTGTAAGATAAAAAGAAGGCAGAGAGGAGGAGAAAAACTATGGGATAAGATTACGAGCAAGGCATTTAAAAACAAAAATATGGTTATTGAGAAAGGAGAGTTATAAAAATGAAAGTAGTAGGAATGAACTATTCTGTAAAAGCAAATGGAAAAGTTACAACATTATATGTGGAGCAGGATTTTGAACCGTTTTACAAGGACGAAGATGGGACAAAAGGTTTTGTTGGAAAAAGGGCAGAAAGTATTTATGCCGGATATTATGATTGTTCTCAATTGAAGGTTGGAGACGAAATTGAAATTTACTATGATAAAGCGATGACGTTAAAGTCTGGAAAAACATTTCAGACAATTAAAAAAATTGAAAAATTAAATTAGTGAGTGGGGGGATTACCCCCGCTGATAGAAAGGGGAGTAAGCAAAATGATTAAGTTTGTACTATGGATTATTTCAAGTGCAATGTTACTTGGAATTACATTTGCAGGGGTATTTGGTATTTTTTGTTTGGCGATTATGATTTGGACAGGTTGCAGTTTTAATGAAGCTGTCATTAAACTTAGAGAGGCTGTCAATGATCGCGAACAGGAAGATTTTTCGATGGATGCTGGCATTAAAGTAGATATTTGGAATACTGTGAAAAATATAATTGGGGAAAAACGTTTTAAGAGAATAGTCGAACTGTCGGAAACACCAACTGCTCCAATGATGTGTTTTACTAAAATTTCGCGATTGCCTTGTGTTCAAATTGTTGTGCCATATGCAGACGAAAATGAGAAGGATGTACTGGAACATATGATTCTGAATGTTGTGAAGAGGTATCTGGAAATTTACGAATATAAGCAGAACGTTATTGTAGACTGGAATGTTCGGTTCGATCTCAATATACCTTATTTGGAAATAAAATATGCTCGAAATGAAAAAGAAAACAGTATATTGAATATAATCCAGAATCAAAGACAGCAAAAATTAACTATCACAAATGAGAATCCTATCGACGACATGGATGAAAACGATTTAGACGGATAAAACTCAGATGGATAGGTTGATGTTGGGTTATGATTATAAATTCTATTCAGATGTAGGTGTGAAAATCCCTATTTATGCGCCGATAGGGCATTTAATTGTTGTGGGTGGGTCTGGGTCGGGTAAAAGCACGTCTATTCTTTATTGGATTTATAAGCTGAAAAGCCAATATTGTAAGTTGTATATTGTTGATTTTAAAGCAAGCCATGAATTTGAAGAAATTACAGATAAAGAGCGTTTTGGCGAATTTGAGGATGCATATGATGTAATTTTGCGATTCTATGATGAATTTATGAATACACCAGAAGGTGGAGAGGAATGCTATAAAATTCTTCTTATTGATGAAATCGCTGGTTTATTGACACATTACTCAATGTCAAAGGATGGGAAAGCAAAAGCGGATAAAATTAGAAATATTATGTCCTCAATTTTAATGCTTGGACGTTCCAGAAAATGTTTTTTGTGGCTTTCTATGCAAAGATATACAGCAAGTATTTTTCCTGCATCAAGCGGAAGTGCAGATAATTTTCATATATATGTCGGTTTGGGAAGATTGACAGTTGATGGTAGAAAAGGGTTATTTGCAGGCGAACATATGGAAGGTGAAGAAAATTTACAATTTGGTATGGGAAAGGGAATTGTACTTATTGATGGACAAAATCTGCGAGCGTTGGTTTTGCCTAAAATTTCAAAGAAAAAGATATTAGGTTTGTTACAAAATTAATGGTGGGTGAAGCGGATTGCGTTGGCGAAGCCATAAGCAATTCGCTTCTATAAGAAAATTGCTAGTATTACCAATTTTCTTATGTGATTGTGAATTTGGTTAGTTTTATTGAAGTTTACGGGAGAGTTTAGTCACAAGTAAATTGTGATTAAGAACAGGAGTGTGAATAATAATGGGGAATTTTTCAACAAATGTCAGAGGTCGGTGCTGGATTGCAACAGTACATATTGCAAATATGCAAAATGCGGGATGGAAAGAAGAGGATTATAAAAATCCAGAAAAATTAGCAGAAATGTTACAGGATGCATGGGTAGGAGACAAAGATGACAGAGAAGCCGCAGTTGCAGTATGTTTGAGTGCAGATGGATGTTATCATGCGCATGTGGCTTTATATGGAAATACAACTACCTTGAGGAAGGTATCAAAAACAATGTTTAATTCTCATGTAGAACCTCAATGTGGAGGGAAAAAAGAATTAACCAATTATATGCTGAAGTTAGGTGAACATGAGGAAAAAGGCGAAGAGGTTTTATATACTCTGGATATGGACTGCATACAAGACGTTCGGGGAACAAGGTCGGATTTAAAGGCAATAGAAGAATTGCTCAAACAAGGAAGAACTCCATCTGAGATTATGAGAAGTAATTTTTCTTATCGAAAGTATGAGAAGATGATACGTTCAGAATTTATTGATATACGTATGAGAGAAACACCTCTGATAAAAACTGACAAGGAATGTATTTGGATTGTTGGGGAAAGTGGAACAGGAAAAAGTTATTATTATAAAGAACTGTGCGAAAAATATGGAGAGGAAAACGTATATTTTGCAACAGATTTTGATAATGGGGGGATGGACTATTATATAGATCAGGGAGCACCGGAAATTCTTTTCATGGATGAATTTAAGGGCAATATACGGTTCTCTGAGTTGCTGGTTATATTAGACCAATATTCCAGAGCACAAATTCATTGTAGATATGCCAATTGTTACTGTTTGTGGAATAAAGTGATTATTACTTCTGTATATCCACCAGATGAAATTTATGAATCATTAGTTGAAGAAGGTGACAGGGGGAGAGATAAGATAGAACAGCTTTTAAGGCGTTTGGATAAAATTCAGTATCGGTATAAAGATGGAGCAGAGTATAAATCATTTGAAATTCCAACATCAGAATATACCAATTATGAAGATTTGAAAAAAAGGGCACATGGAAAAGATAATGTAGATGGATTTATAGAAACTGACAGTAACCCATTTGAAGAGTAATAATTTTTAATAGAAAATAAGGTGAGAGCTATATTATGAGAGAAATTTTAGTTCCGACATGGGAAAAGGCAAATCTGACTTTAGAAGAGGCTTCTGCATATTTTGGAATTGGAGTAAATAAGTTACGTGATTTGACTAATGGTGAAGATTGTCAGGAAGTTTTGTGGTGTGGAAGCAAAAGGCTTATTAAAAGGAAAAAAATGGAAGCCCATTTAGAGAAATTATACTCTATATAAATTTAGAACTGGACAAAGAGGATGGGGAAATATTATAATGAATATGAACCTGCATCCTCTTTGGTATAAATGAAGAGGAGAATTATAATGGTCAGGAGAAAAGACAATAAAAATCGAGTTCTGAAAGAGGGCGAATATCAAAGAGCAAATGGAACCTTTGAGTATAAATGGACAGATAAAAAGGGAAAACGTCATTCAACCTATGCAAAGACTCTTGAAGAGTTGAGAGAGAAGGAGAATGATGTTTTAAGAGATATTTTAGATGGTATAAAAGCAGATAAAAATAGCCTTACAATTAATGACTTATACTATAGATGGGTTAATCTGAAAAAGGGGTTGAAGGATAATACCTTTCAGAATTATCAGTATATGTATCGGCAATTTGTCGAGGAAGATTTCGGAAAAATCAAAGTTGTTGATTTGAAGAGAACTGATGTAAGAGCTTTTTATAATTCTTTGCTGGATAGCAGACATTTGAAGGTATCTACAATAGATGCTGTTCATACAGTTATGCATCAGGTATTAGAACTGGGTGTTGAAGATGACTATCTGAGATATAATCCATCTGACAATGCTTTAAAGGAATTAAAGAGAGCGCATAACAAAGATTCCAGCAAGAGAAGAGCCTTAACATTTGCAGAGCAGAAAGTTTTTGAATCATTTTTGGAAAAACAAGGACAGTACCATAAATGGTACCCTATTTTCGAGGCTCTTTTATGGACTGGTATGCGAGTGGGGGAAATTACAGGACTTCGATGGGATGACATTAATTTGGATGAGGGTACTATTAATGTAAATCATACATTAGTTTATTATGACAAGGGAACTGATAAAGGATGTGGATTTTCCATTAATACACCAAAAACCAAAGCTGGTCAAAGAACAATTCCTATGTTGCCAAAAGTAAAACAGGCATTTTTGATGGAAAAAGAATATCAAAAAGAATGTGGATTGACTTGTAACGTTACTATCGATGGATATACGAATTTTATTTTTATTAATCGATTTGGCAGTGCGCAACATCAAGGAACACTTAATAAGGCTCTCAAAAGAATTATTCGGGACTGTAACTATGAGGTGATGGATAAAGGTGGAGAGGTCATGCTTCCTCCATTTAGTAATCATTCGTTGAGACATACGTTTACAACCCGAATGTGTGAAGCTGGTGTCAACGTCAAAGCGATGCAGGAGATTCTGGGACATTCAGATGTGGAAACGACGTTAGATGTGTATGCAGAAGCAACTGACGATTTGAAGCAGACAGAGATTAGCAAATTTAATACATATTTTGAAAATATGAAGCCTGCTTAAAATAGTAAAAAAGTATTTACGACAGCTTTACGACAAACATACGACAAGTTATGCAGAGTTATGAAGAACCTTAAATGGAGAGATAGATATAGGTGCTTTAAAAACAGGGAAATAAAGAAATATAAAGTCTTATAAAAAATAAGGTATAATTTCCCGACAATGAAGTCCCAGGGCGCTGCTAAGAACGAAGCAAACAACGTTGCGCAGGCTAAAACGGTTTCAGAAAAGCCAGTTGAGAAGATTGATTTTTCAAAGGTAGAAATCGAACCATTGTTCAAAGATGAGGTAGATTTTGAGACTTTCAGCAAGTCCGATTTCCGTGCAGTAAAGGTAAAAGAGTGTGTCGCAGTGCCGAAGTCAAAGAAACTTTTACAGTTTACTCTGGATGATGGAACAGGCGTAGAACGTACCATTTTAAGCGGTATTCACGCATTCTACGAACCAGAAGAACTGGTAGGTAAGACACTTATAGCTATCACAAATCTGCCACCTAGAGCAATGATGGGAATTGAATCTTGTGGAATGTTACTTAGTGCAATCCATGAGGAAGAGGGCGAAGAAAAACTTCATCTTCTGATGGTAGATGACCATATTCCGGCTGGTGCAAAATTATATTAATATCAGGACACTTCGCTTTTAGTGAAATACTAAAGGCGGAGTGTTATTTATATTATAGGAAATTACTCTGTAATGTTCCTATAACATAAATAACACTCCGGGCAGGATCGCACTGCGATGGAGAGTAATGATACTGCTGCAGGTATGCCATATATGGCATATATAAGGCACAAAAAGGAATATGTCAATATCCCCCCGCAGGGCTTACTGATGTCAGAATGGTCTGATATCATAAAAGCCAGTTACCAATAAAGAAAAAGCGAGGGAACATGAAATGAAAAAGGGTTTATTGACAATGGCCGGAGTGCTTCTGACTGTATCACTGGTCAGTGCCGGAACAACAGTGCCTGTACTGGCAGAGGAAGAAACAACACTGGTATACGGAAGCGGAGATTATACCAGGATCAATCCTGCTATGGATGAACATGGAGAGATCAATATTCTGATCTTCAACGGTTTAACTGCACATGACGGAGATAATCAGGTAGTTCCGGGACTGGCAGAGAGCTGGGATTTTGATGATGAAACCAATACTTATACATTCCATATGGCAGAAGATGCCAAGTGGCAGGACGGCGAACCTGTGACAGCAGAGGATGTTAAATTTACTATTGAAGCGATCATGGATCCGGAAAATGGTTCTGAGAATGCACCCAACTACGAGGACGTAGAAGAGATCAATGTGATTGATGATCATACGGTTGCGTTCAAGCTTGAGGACAAAAACGTTGCATTCCTTGACTATATGACAATGGCAGTTCTTCCTAAGCATCTGCTTGAGGGAGAAGATATGCAGACCTCTGATTTCTTCCGTAATCCGGTAGGAACAGGTCCATACAAGATTGAATCCTGGGATGAGGGACAGGCGATCACACTGGTTAAGAATGAAGATTATTTCAAGGGTGAGCCTTCCATCGATAAAATTGTGTTCAAGATCGTACCGGATGACAATGCGAAAGCACTTCAGTTAAAATCCGGAGAACTTGATATGGCATTATTAACACCAAAGGATGCAGCTGCTTTTGCAGATGATGATGCATATACATGCTATGATATGAAGACTTCTGACTATCGTGGAATCATGTTTAACTTTGGAAATGAATACTGGCAGAAAAACCGTGATCTGATCCCGGCAGTATGCTATGGACTTGACCGCCAGGCAATCATCGACGCAGTTATCCTGGGACAGGGAATGCCGGCTTATGGTCCTCTTCAGAGAAATATCTATAATTATGAAGATGTAGAGCATTATGATTACAATCCTGAAAAAGCAAAAGAAATTCTGGAAGCTGCAGGATGCGAGATGGGTGATGACGGATTCTATTATCGTGACGGCGAAAAAGTGGGATTTGTAATCAGCGTAAGTGCAGGAGATCAGGTACGTATTGATATGGCTCAGATTGCAGCACAGGAACTGAAAGAGATTGGCATGGATGTATCAGTAGAGATCCCTGCACAGACAGACTGGGCAGGACAGATGGCATTCCTGATCGGATGGGGAAGTCCATTTGACGCTGACGACCATACATACAAAGTATTCGGAACAGATAAGGGAGCAAACTACTCCGGCTATTCTAATGCAGACGTTGACAAGTATCTGACAGAAGCAAGACAGTCAGCTGATCCGGAAGTTCGTGCAGAAGCCTATGCTAATTTCCAGAAAGCTCTGGCAGAGGATCCGGCTTATGCAATGATCTGCTATATTGATGCCAACTATGTTGCTGACAGCAATATTAAAGGAATTGATTCTGATACAATTATGGGACATCATGGAGTTGGAATCTTCTGGAATGTAGCAGACTGGACTATTGAATAATAAAATGATATCAGGGTCAAAAGGTCAAAAAGCCATTCATGCTTGCACCATAAGACCTTTGACTCTAACATCATAAAAAAGATAAAGGTTGTGACGGGGGCACTAAAGGTGCCCCCTTTTTACACGAGCGGAAAAAGGATTAAAAATGGAACATTTATTAGAGGTTAAAAATCTTTCAGTCAGCATTGACGGTCCTGCCGGAGAAGTCCAGGCAGTAAGAGATGTGTCTTTTTCATTAAAAAAGGGAGAGGTGCTGGCTATAGTTGGAGAATCCGGATGCGGGAAGAGTGTGCTTTGCAAAAGTATCATGAAGCTTTTGCCACCAAGCGCAAAAATAAAAGAGGGAAGCATCTGTGTGAACGGACAGGATATCACCTGTTACAGGGAAAAGGAGATGCAGAAACTGCGTGGAAGAGTTTTTTCTATGATCTTTCAGGATCCTATGACATCCTTGAATCCAACTATTAAAATTGGAAAACAGATTGGGGAAGCAGTGGTGATCCACAATAAGAACTACACGAAGGAACAGGTAAATAAGAAGGTTCTGGAACTTATGGAACTGGTAGGTATCTCCCATCCCAAGGAACGATATCATCAGTATCCCTGGCAGTTCTCCGGAGGAATGCGTCAGAGATGTGTGATGGCCATCGCTCTGGCAGCAGATCCGGATATTTTATTTGCAGATGAACCTACTACTGCACTGGATGTGACCATACAGGCACAGATCCTGGATCTTCTGCGGGAAATACAGATGAAGCTTGGAACAGCTACCATACTGGTATCCCATGATCTGGGAGTTGTTGCACGTGTGGCAGACAGAGTAGCAGTTATGTATGCAGGCAAGATCGTAGAGATCGGTACAGCAGAGGAAGTGTACTATGATCCCAGACATCCATACACATGGGGGCTGATGAGATCACTGCCTGCATTTGCAAATGGAAAAAAAAGCCTGTACACCATCCCCGGTATGCCTCCTACTCTGATAGATCCACCGAAAGGTGATGCTTTTGCATGTAGAAATGAATATGCCCTCAATATTGATTATGAAGAAATGCCGCCTATGTTTAAGATAACAGATACTCATTATGCGGCAACCTGGCTGTTGGATCCAAGAGCACCGCAGATCAAATCACCTATGGGAGGAACAGTGCATGAGTAAAGAAGTTTTATTGGATGTCAGGCATCTGACTCAGCAGTTTCATCTGACAAAAAAGATTAAGGTAAAGGCTGTAGATGATGTCTCATTTCAAATCCATAAAGGTGAGATCTTTGGTCTGGTAGGGGAATCCGGTTCAGGAAAGTCCACAGTAGCCAGATGCTTGATGAATATATATCAGCCGGCTCAGGGAGAAATCTGGTATAAAGATGTAAATATCTGCGACAAAAAGGAATTCAAAAAGCATAAAAAAATGCTGCAGACCCGCCGCCAGATGATATTTCAGGATTCCGCATCCAGTCTGAACCAGAAAATGAAGGTGTCAGATATTATTACGGAACCAATGAGGATCCAGCATATTACACCTCCGAGAGGAAGCTTTGTGAAGGAAGCTGCTTTTCAGATGGAATATGTAGGACTTGAGAACAGTTTCCTGGACCGTTATCCATCTGAATTATCAGGGGGACAGAGACAGCGAGTGGCCATAGCCAGATCTCTGTGTATGGAACCGGAATTTCTGGTGGCTGATGAACCTATAGCTTCTCTGGATGTGTCCATACAGGCACAGATCGTCAATCTGTTCCGTCATCTGCAGGAGGAGCATGGATTTACATTTCTGTTTATAGCTCATGACCTGGCTATGGTTGAGTATCTCTGTGACCGTGTGGGAGTTATGTATCATGGAAAACTGGTAGAACTGGCGCCATCAGAAGAATTGTATTCCAATCCGGTGCATCCTTATACAAAAACATTGCTGTCTGCAATTCCTGTTCCTGACCCGATCAGGGAGAGAAAAAGAGTTCTGCAGTACTATGATGGCGAAGGAATGGAAAACAGCGTGTGGACAGAAGTGTCACCCGGACATTTTGCAATGCTTCCGGCTGAAGGAAAGGGGTGCAGTATATAATGAGACAAAAAAAGTTAGTCTACTATGGTAAAAAATGCCTGATATTCCTGATCTCAGTATTTATATTGTCTGTAGCTGTATTTTATGTAGCCCGTCTGGCGCCTGGAGATCCTCTGATTTCCTACTATGGTGACCGTACAGAGAAGATGAGTCCGGAAGAACGTGAATGGGCTATGGGAAAACTGGGATTGAACGAACCGATTTCTGTGCAGTATGTGAAGTGGGTAAAAAATGCCTTTCATGGAGAATTTGGAATTTCATTTAAATATAAACAGGATGTAGTGGACGTGATCGGCGGCCGTATCGGTAATACACTTGTGCTTGGAGGAATCGGATTTATCATTATGTTTGCCGGAGCCTTGCTCCTGGGAATCCTGTGTGCCTGGTACGAAAACCGGCTGGCAGACCGGATCCTGTGTAAGCTGGGAACCATATCCAGTTGTATTCCTGAGTTCTGGATGGCTCTGGTCCTGATCCTTGTTTTTTCCGTAAATCTTAAGATCCTGCCAAGCAGTGGAGCTTACAGTACAGGAAATGCAGGAGATATCGGTGACAGAGTGCTGCATCTGATCATGCCTCTGACCATCGTGGTCATGGAGCATTTATGGTATTATGCTTACATGATCCGAAATAAGATCCTTGAAGAGGTTCGCGCAGATTATGTACTTTTGGCAAAGGCAAAAGGCCTGGATAAGAAAAAGCTTATGTTCAGACATTGTGTCCGAAATGTAATGCCTGCTTATCTGAGTATTATGGCCATTGCAGTCCCCCATGTACTTGGAGGAACCTATGTGGTAGAAAGTGTATTCTCTTATCCCGGAATCGGAGCTCTGTCCTATGAGAGTGCCAGATATCATGATTACAATCTGTTGATGCTGCTTTGTATGATGTCAGGAATCCTGGTTATTTTCTGTAATATCGTCAGTCAGACTATTAATGAACAGATAGATCCCCGTATGAAGGATGAAGTAATAACCGAGAAATCGGAGGTAGTAGAAGGATGACCAATCATTTATTTGAACTGGCAGGAAACAGAAAGACAGAAACCGTAATTCCCAAATCAAAGAAAAAGTGGTATCAGGGAAAACCCGTTGTTTCAGCAGCAATCCTGATTCTTATCGTACTGGGTTGCCTGTGTGCGGAACTGATCATGACAAAGGATCCTGCTTATATGGATCTGTTAAACTATAATAAAGCTCCTGACAGGGAGTTCCTTTTTGGAACAGATACTATGGGAAGGGATATTTTTTCCATGATTTGGTATGGAGGAAGAATCTCGATCCTGATCGGTGGATTAGCCACAGTTATTTCTACTTTTATTGCAGTGGTAGTCGGTGCCTTTAGTGGAGTGGCACCTGCCTGGCTTGATGAACTGATCATGAGATTTACAGAAATATTCTTAAGTATACCAACTCTGCTCCTGATCATTTTGCTGCAGGCTATCATGGGAGAGGCCAATATCCTGAGTCTGTCCTTTGTGATCGGTGTGACCAGCTGGACCAGTATTGCGAAAGTAGTACGCACAGAGGTACGGCAGATACGAAACAGTGAGTATATCATCGCTGCAAGATGTATGGGAGCAGGATTTTTCCGTATTTTGTGGAAGCACCTGGTGCCGAACTTTTTCTCATCCATTATGTTTATGGTAGTCATGAATGTAAGAACTGCAATGATCTCTGAAGCTACTTTAAGCTTTATGGGCATTGGACTTCCGATAGAGGTTATTACATGGGGAAGTATGCTGTCTCTGTCAGATAAGGCATTAATGACAGGTTCCTGGTGGATCATTCTGATCCCGGGACTTTTCCTGATCACCACAGTGCTCTGCCTGACCAATATAGGAAACGCCTGCAGAGAGCGGACAAACAGAAAAGAAAGTAATTTTTAAAATTTAACGGAAATCCCGCTGTCTTGTTGCTGATTTGTCTGAGTTATGGTATTATATAGTTATATTCAGCTAATATATACAAAAAAAACTATAAAAACAAGGCAGGAGTGGTCAAAATGTATCAGGAAGAATACAAACGTTGGTTGGCAGCAGATCTGCAGGATGCGGATCTTAATCCGGAATTATCCAAAATCGAAGGAAACGATGAAGAGATCAAAGATCGTTTCGCAGTAGCGCTGAAATTCGGAACAGCCGGACTTCGCGGAGTTCTCGGAGCCGGAACCAACCGTATGAATATTTATGTAGTTCGCCAGGCAACACAGGGACTTGCGAACTGGGTAAAAACACAGGGCGGTAATCAGACAGTAGCCATCAGCTATGACAGCCGTCTTAAGAGTGATGTATTTGCAAAAACAGCAGCAGGCGTACTGGCGGCAAATGATATCAATGTCAGAATTTATGACGCACTGATGCCTGTACCGGCACTTTCCTTTGCAACACGTTACTATGAATGCAATGCAGGTATTATGGTAACAGCATCCCACAACCCGGCTAAGTACAACGGATACAAAGCATACGGTCCTGACGGATGCCAGATGACAGACGATGCAGCTGCCATTGTATATGAAGAGATCCAGAAAACAGACGTACTTACAGGTGCGAAATATATGTCCTTCGCAGAAGGCGTAGAACAGGGAAAGATCCGTTTTGTAGGAGATGACTGCAAGCAGGCTCTCTATGAAGCTATCGAATCCCGTCAGGTTCGTCCGGGTCTCTGCAAGACAGCAGGACTGAAACTGGTTTACAGCCCGTTAAACGGATCAGGACTTGTACCTGTAACTCAGGTATTAAAAGATATCGGAATCACAGATATCACAATCGTTCCGGAACAGGAATATCCGAACGGATACTTCACAACCTGCAGCTATCCGAACCCGGAAATCTTTGCAGCTCTGGAGCTTGGATTAAATCTCGCAAAAGAAACAGGTGCAGACTTAATGCTTGCAACTGACCCGGATGCAGACCGTGTTGGTATCGCAATGAAATGCCCGGATGGTTCCTATGAGCTGGTAACAGGTAATGAGGTAGGTGTACTCCTTCTTGACTATATCTGTGCAGGCCGCATTGAAAAAGGCACAATGCCAAAGAATCCGGTAGCAGTGAAATCCATTGTTTCCACACCACTTGCAGATGCAGTGGCAGAGCACTATGGAGTAGAACTCAGAAGCGTACTTACAGGATTCAAGTGGATCGGCGATCAGATCGCACAGCTTGAAGCAGCAGATGAAGTAGACAGATTTATCTTCGGATTTGAAGAGAGCTACGGATACCTTGCAGGACCATATGTACGTGACAAGGATGCTGTTATCGGATCTATGCTGATCTGTGAAATGGCTGCATATTACAGAAGCATAGGAAGTTCCCTGAAACAGAGAATGGAAGAGATCTATGCACAGTACGGACGTTACCTGAATAAAGTAGACAGCTTCGAATTCCCGGGATTAAGCGGAATGGATAAGATGTCAGCTCTGATGCAGGGACTTCGTGACAAACCTCTCACAGAGATCGCAGGTCATACTATAGTAAAAGTAACAGATTACCAGAAACCGGAAGAAACAGGACTTCCTGCAGCAAACGTACTGATCTACAAGCTGGATAACGGCGAGACAGTAGTTGTCCGCCCATCCGGAACAGAACCAAAGATCAAAATCTATTACACAACTCTCGGCAAGAATCTGGAAGAGGCAGAAGCTGAGAAAGAAAAGCTTGCAGAAGCATTAAAACCGATTATGGCATAAGCAATTGTAAGCAGAACTGAATAAAATATACCAAACCGGAAAGGCTGTGCTCATTGGAGGTGCAGTCTTTCTTTTTGTAACCCGCAGGGGCCTTACTGTTACTGTTCACTCCACAGTAACGATTTACTTGATTCGGTTAAATAGGATTGATATAATTAACACTCTTTGCTACAATAAAAAACAGCGAAAATAAGAATAAGACTGCTTATGAATGAAAGGAAAACATACGATGGAAGAATATGAAGTAATCAGCATTCCGGTATCTGACGGAACAGAACGGGATTTTGCGATCATGGATACCTTTGAATTTGAAGGACAGGGATATCTGGCAGTTTCTCTGATCGAAGGAGATGAGATCCAGGAGGGCGTTTACATTTACCGTTACCACAATGCAGAAGATGGAGATGTTGTGGTAGAGCAGATCACTTTGCCTGCAGAATACAAAAAGGTGACAAAATTTTACGAACAGATGTAAGCAAAAAAATATCTCGAAAAGAACCTGCATCTTGTGATAAAATAAAAAAGAAAATCAAATTTTGATCAAGAAAAACAGGAGGAAAAACGATGGAAAAATCAACCGTTTATTTTACTGATTTCAGATGTCCGGTTGGCACCAGCCAGCTTGATAAATTGAAGAAACTCTGCGTTACAGCCGGAATCAAAGACATTGATATGGATGGAAAATTCGTGGCTATTAAAATGCATTTCGGAGAACTTGGCAATCTGGCTTTCCTGCGCCCGAATTACGCAAAAACAGTAGCTGATCTCTGTAAAGAGCAGGGAGGACTTCCGTTCCTCACAGACTGCAACACTCTTTATCCGGGAAGCCGCAAGAATGCACTGGAGCATCTGGAGTGCGCAAATCTCAATGGATTTAACAGCATTTCAACAGGATGCCAGATCATCATCGGTGATGGCTTACGCGGTACAGACGAAGTAGAAGTACCGGTAGTTAACGGTGAATATTGTCAGACTGCACTGATCGGACATGCAATCATGGATGCAGATATTTTTATCAGCTTAAGCCACTTTAAAGGACATGAAGCAACCGGCTTCGGCGGTGCACTGAAGAATATCGGAATGGGATGCGGAAGCCGCGCAGGTAAGATGAAACAGCATGCCAGCGGAAAACCTGCAGTAAATGAAGAACTCTGCCGCGGATGCCGTCGCTGCGCGAAAGAGTGCGGAAGTGATGCGATTACATATCCGAATAAAAAAGCAGTCATTGATTATGATAAATGTAAAGGCTGCGGCCGTTGTATCGGAGCCTGCGGTTTTGATGCCGTATACAATCCAAACAGCAGTGCGAATGAACTTCTTGACCGTAAGATGGCAGAATATGCACAGGCAGTCTGTCATGGCCGTCCGCATTTCCATGTAGCGCTTGTTCAGGATATCAGCCCGAACTGTGACTGCCATGGCGAAAATGATGCACCAATCCTTCCTGATATCGGAATGTTTGCAAGCTTTGACCCGGTTGCTCTGGACCAGGCCTGCGCAGATGCCTGTCTGAAAGCAACTCCGATCGAGAACAGCCAGCTTGGAGAACACCTGGCAAAACCTGACTGGCATTGCCACCACGACCATTTCAAAGATTCCAACCCGAACATTGAATGGCAGGCAACACTGGATCAGGCAGAGAAAATTGGTCTGGGAACCAGACAGTATGAACTGAAGATTGTGAAATAATATGTTTATCAGCAGTGGAAAATAAATGCGAAAAAGTAATAAACAAAAAGGACCGGATGAATGAACTATATTGTCTTTGACCTGGAATGGAATCAGAATCCTTCGGGAAAGAAAACACGTAACGACAGGCTTCCATTTGAGATTATCGAGATTGGGGCTGTAAAAGTAAACAGCAAAAAAGAAATAACGGATCATTTTCACCGACTGATCAAACCACAGGTCTATAAATGGATTCATGACAGCATCCATGAGGTAATTCATGTAGATTATAAAGATCTAATGAAAGGAGTGCCCTTTGAGCAGGCAGTCAGGGAATTTATTGACTGGTGCGGAGAAGACTGGTACTTTTTTACCTGGGGAAATCAGGACGTGATGGAACTTCAGAGAAATATGAAGTTCTATGGCCTGCTGGATCTGCTTCCCGGACCTGTGACCTATTATGATGTGCAGAAACTATACAGTATCAGTTATGATGACGGTACACACAGGTGTGCATTGGAGCATGCGATCGATGAGCTGAAAATAGAGAAATCCAGGGGATTTCACCGGGCGCTTGCAGATGCGTGGTATACAGCGAAAGTCCTGGAGAAAATAAATAACATAATCATCATCAATCATCCGTCACTGGATGTTTACCAGAATCCAAAGAAGAAAAAAGACGAGATACATATTTCCTATCCGGATCATGACAAATATGTATCCAGAGAATTTGCCACAAGAGAGCGAATCATGAAAGACCGCGAGGTGACCAGCACCAGATGTCCGGTCTGTCATCTGCCTGCAAAGCGCAAACTCCGATGGTTTATGAATAATCCAAAGGTTTATTACAGCATATCCAATTGTGAAGAACATGGGCTGATAAGAGGCAAGATCCGCATCCGAAAAACAGAAGATGAGAAATATTTCGCTGTGAAGACATTGCGTTTCACAGATACAGAAGAAGCAGAGGAACTTCGTGAAAGAAAAGAAGTCCTCCGCCTCAGGCGAAAACTAAAAAGAAGCGTTGAGAAGGAAATCTGAAAGGATTTCCTTTTCATATTGCATTCCATATCCGACCATATGGCCGTCTAAATAATATTTACTTTTAATTCGCTTTGGACCGACAGAATTGTTCAGAAGTTTCTGCTTCTTTACGAGCTGGCTCACATCGGTTCCTGTGGGGACAGTTACGTACACATGCCTCATATAATAGAAGGAACACAGATTATTCCAGTCCTTTAACAGGTGCTTTTCGCATGGGAGAAATACTGCCGGTACCGGATCGGTATCTATATTCAAGTCTACTTTTTCAAAATTGTCGAAGCCGTAATCCAGCAGAGAAGTTGTGTCAGGAAAAGCACCGTTTGTAGAATTCAGCACAACTGCAATGAGAATGGAATTTCCTCTCTTGGCATAGGTGACAAGCGTACTTCCCGCTGCATCGGTGTATCCGGTCTTTCCTCCCAGAACCCCATCATATGCATAAGACTGTCCGGGCATCATCTTATGGTGATTGAGAAGATAACGGGTTTCAGACTGCTTATTAGTCGGAGGAATCTCATAAACCTGTGTGGTCACAAATTTACGGAATCTGGGATTATACCAGGCTGCCTTTGCAATCTTCATCATATCACCTGCGGTGGTATAATGCGTCTCATCCGGAAGACCATTTGGATTATTAAAATGGGTGTTCTTACAGCCAAGCTGAGCTGCCCTCTGGTTCATCAGTTCAACAAACTTCTTTACAGAACCGCTTGTTTTTTCTGCCAGAGCAAGAGCCATCTCATTGGCGGATTCCAGCATCAGAGCCATCAGGGCCTGCTCTACTGTGAAAACCTCTCCTGTTTCTGCGTAAATGCTGGAGCTTCCGGCCTCAATCCCATAAGCCGCTTCCTGCGACATGGTGATCGTATCGTTCATATCCAGATATTCACAGGCCAGAAGAGCGGTCATGATCTTAGTGATACTGGCGGGATATAGCTTATCTTTGGCATTCTTGGAATAAAGAATAGTATCAGTGACTGCATCCATCAGTACTGCGGACTGTCCCTCGATATTAGGACCTGCGGGCCATCCTTTGACAGAATCGATATCTGAGGCCTGTGAATAGGTTTCCGAATGACCGGCTTCAGGAGTGGCAGAGGTCTCGGCAGCGTAAGTGACTGCAGGCTGGGAGGTCAGAATCCCTGCACAAAGCATTCCGGTGAGGAAACGTTTCATTAATTTATGAAATTTTGTTTTAAACATTTGAAATTACCCTTCATTAAATATACATAGTAGTTGCTTTCCATATCCTAGTACATCGTTTTAAATGACGTTCGGACAAAATATTCTACCTTATTATATCATTAATTACAATGCCTGTGTAAAATTTATATGATAGTATGTTAACAGTGTGTTACTGTTCGGGAGTTTGACAGTAACCAGTGTTATTAAACAGTAACAGGATTACCCAATATTCAAAAAAATACTTGACACAGTGAATTTTGTGACCTTATAATGAATCCGCATAGTTAAATAAATGATATGTCCACAAAAACGTTGATGGAGAGAGTAACTGCAGGGGAAAGCAGACAGCGAACCGGGGAGGGTGTGAGCCCGGTGGTGAGTAAATGCAGTGAAGATCACTCCGGAGTTGCAGCTCTGAAGGGTGTACAGACAGGTAAGAGCTGACGGAAATCCCCGTTAAAAGATTCATGTATCGGCAGAGGATGCCCGTACAATGTAACAGGTGGTATAGCGAACGTCAATAAACCTTCGTCCTTTTACAAAAGGGCGATTTTTTTATGGGCTTATTTTCGTTCTTAAAGGACACTGGAAATATTTTTCAGCGTATATAAACGTCCTGCATATTTTCAGATGTCTGATACAAATAATTTAAACAGGAGGTAAATTACTGTGTACCAGAAAGTTGATACGAACTTAAACTTTGTAGACCGTGAGAAAAAAGTAGAAGAATTCTGGAAAGAAAACCATATCTTTGAGAAAAGTATGGAGAACAGAAAAGAAGGAGAAACCTATACATTCTATGATGGACCGCCTACTGCAAACGGCAAACCGCACATCGGCCATGTACTTACCCGTGTAATCAAGGATATGATTCCGAGATACCGTACAATGAAGGGCTACATGGTTCCGCGTAAAGCAGGATGGGATACCCATGGACTTCCGGTAGAACTGGAAGTAGAGAAGAAGCTTGGTCTGGATGGCAAAGAGCAGATCGAAGAATACGGTATGGAGCCATTCATCAAACAGTGTAAGGAAAGCGTCTGGAAATACAAAGGAATGTGGGAGGATTTCTCCTCTACTGTTGGTTTCTGGGCTGATATGGAACATCCATACGTAACTTACTATGACGATTATATTGAATCCGAATGGTGGGCATTAAAAGAAATCTGGAACAAGAAGCTTCTGTATAAAGGCTTCAAGATCGTTCCTTACTGTCCAAGATGCGGTACCCCTCTTTCCGCACAGGAAGTATCCCAGGGATACAAAACTGTAAAAGAGCGCTCCGCAGTTGTAAGATTCAAGGTTGTTGGTGAAGATGCATACTTCCTTGCATGGACAACAACACCATGGACACTTCCGTCCAACGTTGCACTCTGCGTAAACCCGGATGAGATTTACTGCAAAGTAAAGGCAGCAGACGGATATACCTATTATATGGCAGAAGCACTCCTTGACAAAGTCCTTGGCAAACTTGCAAAAGAAGAAGGCGAGAAAGCATATGAAGTTCTGGAAACCTACAAAGGAACAGACCTGGAATACAAAGCATACGAGCCGCTTTTTGCATGTGCAGGAGAGGCAGCAGCAAAACAGAAAAAGAAAGCTCATTTCGTAACCTGCGACAATTACGTTACTATGAGTGATGGTACAGGTATCGTTCATATTGCACCTGCATTCGGTGAAGACGATAACAGAATCGGACGTAACTATGAACTTCCATTTGTACAGTTCGTAGACGGACAGGGTAATATGACAAAGGAGACACCATATGCAGGCGTTTTCGTAAAGAAAGCAGACCCTATGGTCCTCACAGACCTGGACAAAGAAGGCAAGCTCTTCGATGCTCCGAAATTCGAGCATGATTATCCACACTGTTGGAGATGTGACACACCACTGATCTACTATGCAAGAGAATCCTGGTTCATCAAGATGACAGCAGTTAAGGATGACCTGATCAGAAATAACAATACAATCAACTGGATCCCTGAGAGCATCGGTAAAGGACGTTTCGGCGACTGGCTTGAAAACGTTCAGGACTGGGGTATCAGCCGTAACCGTTACTGGGGAACTCCACTGAACATCTGGCAGTGTGAATGCGGACATATGCATTCCATCGGAAGCCGTCAGGAGTTATTCGAGATGAGCGGAGATGAGAAAGCCAAGACAGTAGAGCTTCACCGCCCATACATCGATGAGATCACACTGAAGTGTCCGGAGTGCGGTGGAGAAATGCATCGTGTACCGGAGGTTATTGACTGCTGGTTCGACTCAGGAGCAATGCCTTTCGCACAGCATCATTATCCATTTGAAAACAAAGAATTATTTGAGCAGCAGTTCCCTGCAAACTTTATCTCCGAGGCAGTAGACCAGACTCGTGGATGGTTCTACTCACTCCTTGCAGAATCCACACTGCTCTTCAACAAAGCACCATACAAGAACGTAATCGTTCTGGGACATGTCCAGGATGAGAACGGACAGAAGATGAGTAAGTCCAAAGGAAATGCAGTTGATCCATTCGATGCACTGAACAAATACGGCGCAGATGCCATCAGATGGTACTTCTACATCAACAGTGCTCCATGGCTTCCGAACCGTTTCCATGGCAAGGCAGTTGTGGAAGGACAGCGTAAATTCATGAGCACACTGTGGAACACTTATGCATTCTTCGTATTATATGCAGACATCGACAACTTTGATCCGACCAAATATGAATTGAACTATGACCAGCTTCCTGTTATGGACAAATGGCTGCTCAGCAGATTAAATACAACTGTTCAGGCAGTTGACAATGACCTGGCTAACTACAAGATCCCGGAAGCAGCAAGAGCACTTCAGGAATTCGTAGATGAGATGAGTAACTGGTATGTAAGAAGAAGCCGCGAACGTTTCTGGGCAAAGGGAATGGAGCAGGATAAGATCAATGCTTATATGACTCTGTACCATGCACTGGTAACAATCGCCAAGACAGCAGCTCCGATGATCCCGTTCATGACAGAAGACATCTATCAGAACCTGGTAAGAAGCGTGGATAAAGATGCTCCGGAGAGTATCCATCTCTGCGACTTCCCAACTGTAAACGAAGCATGGATCGACAAAGATCTGGAAGCAGACATGAAAGAGCTTCTGGAGATCGTAGTTCTGGGACGTGCCTGCAGAAATACAGCAAATATCAAGAACCGTCAGCCGATCGGAACCATGTATGTAAAAGCTGAGAAGAAAATGAGTGAATTCTACACTGACATCATCGCAGACGAACTGAATGTCAAAGAAGTAAAATTCGCAGATGACGTAGAATCCTTTATCTCCTACAGCTTCAAACCGCAGCTTCGTACAGTGGGACCGAAATACGGTAAACTCCTTGGAGGAATCAGACAGGCTCTCACAGACATCAATGGAACAGCAGCAATGAACGAGCTGAGAACCAACGGTGTCCTGAAACTGGATATCAACGGAAACGATGTAGAGCTTACAGAAGAAGACCTTCTTATTGAAACAGCACAGACAGAAGGCTATGTATCCGAATCTGACGGTGAAACATCCGTAGTCCTTGATACAAACCTGACACCTGAACTGATCGAAGAGGGATTCGTACGTGAGATCATCAGCAAGATCCAGACCATGCGTAAGGAAGCCGGCTTCGAAGTTATGGACAAGATCGTAGTATACGCTCACGGAAACGACAAGATCCAGGATGTCATGAAAGCACACGAAGATGAGATCAAGTCAGAAGTACTTGCAGACGAAATGGTACTTGGCGAGACCGATGGTTATGTGAAAGAGTGGAACATCAACAAAGAAGCAGTAACTATGGGTGTTAAGAAATTGTAAAATAAACTGTAAAGCGTTGTATTTTGCAATGGATGCGGAAAAAATACATTGCAAAATTCGGCAATTATACAGATGACAGGCTGTTTAAAAAATAGTATCATATTTTTGGACAGTCTGATTTCAACGAAAAATTGGAGGCAGAGTATTCTTTGCCCCCAATTTCTATGATGCGCTGAAACAGATGATTATGATAAAATACCTGTTGCTGTTCACAACAGGGGACAGTAACGGAACCAGATTACGGGAGGTATGAGATGACAAACGGAATGTTCAAGAAAGAGGAATTCAAAAAAAGCGTAAAAGATAACGTAAAATTCCTCTATCGAAAAACAATTGAAGAAGCAACACAGGAGCAGATCTTTCAGGCAGTAAGCTACACTGTAAAAGACGTTATCATTGATAACTGGCTTGAAACACAGAAAGCTTACGATGAGCAGGATCCAAAGATCGTATACTATATGTCAATGGAATTCCTTATGGGACGTGCTCTTGGAAATAACCTGATCAACCTTTGCGCATATGGCGAAGTAAAAGAAGCTCTTGAGGAGCTGGGCTTTGACCTTAACTGCATCGAGGACCAGGAACCGGATCCTGCACTTGGAAACGGTGGTCTGGGAAGACTTGCCGCATGTTTCCTTGACTCTCTTGCAACATTAAATTACGCTGCATATGGATGCGGAATCCGTTACCATTACGGAATGTTCAAACAGAAGATCGAGAACGGATACCAGATCGAAGTACCGGATAACTGGTTAAAGAACGGATATCCATTCGAACTGCGCCGTCCGGAATATGCCAAGGAAGTACACTTCGGCGGATATGTAAGAGTAGAGTACGATCCTGAAAAGGGTGGAAACAGATTTGTCCATGAAGGATATCAGGCTGTAAAGGCTGTTCCTTATGATATGCCGATCACAGGATATGACAATGATGTAGTAAACACACTTCGTATCTGGGATGCAGAACCGATCGTAGATTTCGAGCTGGATTCCTTTGACAAAGGTGATTACAAGAAAGCTGTAGAGCAGGAGAACCTTGCCCGCAATATCGTAGAAGTTCTTTACCCGAACGACAACCACTATGCAGGTAAAGAGCTGAGACTGAAACAGCAGTACTTCTTCGTATCTGCAAGTCTCCAGGCAGCAATTGCCAAATACAAAAAGAAACATGACGATATCCATAAATTATATGAAAAAGTAACATTCCAGATGAACGATACACATCCGACTGTAGCAGTAGCAGAGTTAATGCGTATCCTCATGGACGAAGAAGGACTTGGATGGGATGAAGCATGGGAAGTAACAAGAAAATCTGTTGCTTACACAAACCATACCATTATGTCCGAAGCACTTGAGAAATGGCCGATCGAGCTCTTCTCCAGACTGCTTCCGCGTGTATACCAGATCATCGAAGAGATCAATCGTCGTTTCATCCTTGAGATCCAGGCAAAATATCCGGGAAATTATGAGAAGATCAAAAAGATGGCTATCATCTATGACGGACAGGTTAAGATGGCTCACCTTGCAATCGCAGCAGGCTACTCTGTAAACGGTGTTGCACGCCTTCATACAGAAATCCTGAAGAATCAGGAATTAAAAGACTTCTATGAAATGATGCCTGAGAAATTCAACAACAAGACAAACGGTATCACTCAGAGACGTTTCCTGCTTCACGCAAATCCACTCCTTGCAGACTGGATCACAGAGCATATCGGACCGGACTGGATCACAGACCTTCCGCAGTTAAAGAAACTTGCAGTTTACGCAGATGATGAGAAAGCACTCCAGGAATTCATGAACATTAAGTTCAGGAACAAAGAGCGTCTGGCTAAATACATCCTTGAGCACAATGGCGTAGAAGTAGACCCGCACTCCATCTTCGATGTACAGGTTAAGAGACTTCACGAGTACAAACGTCAGCTCCTGAACATCCTGCATGTTATCTATCTGTACAACCAGATCAAGATGCATCCGGAAATGGAATTCTATCCAAGAACATTCATCTTCGGTGCAAAAGCATCCGCAGGTTACGCAACAGCCAAGAAGATCATCAAACTCATCAACTCCGTAGCAGACGTAGTAAACAACGACGCTTCCATCAACGGCAAGATCAAAGTTGTATTCATCGAAAACTACAGAGTATCCAACGCTGAGTGGATCTTCGCAGCAGCAGACGTTTCCGAGCAGATCTCCACAGCAAGTAAAGAGGCATCCGGTACAGGTAACATGAAGTTCATGCTCAACGGTGCTCCTACACTTGGAACAATGGACGGTGCTAACGTAGAGATCGTAGAAGAAGTTGGCGCAGAAAACGCATTCATCTTCGGTTTAAGCTCCGACGAAGTAATCAACTACGAAAACAACGGCGGATACGATCCAAACGTGATCTACAACACAGATGAAGAAATCCGTCAGGTACTGATGCAGCTCATCAACGGAACCTTCTCCAATGATACAGAACTCTTCCGTGACCTGTATGATTCACTCCTCAACACAAAGAACACAGACAGAGCAGACCGCTACTTCATCCTCGCAGACTTCCGTTCCTATGCAGACGCACAGAAACGCGTAGAAGCAGCATACAGAGATGAAAAAGGCTGGGCTAAGAAAGCACTCCTCAACACAGCATGCAGCGGTAAATTCACATCCGACAGAACTATCCAGGAATATGTAGATGATATCTGGCATCTGGATAAGGTTATTGTCAGAAAGAAATAATACGCTATATTTATAGAAGTAATTGCTTCTGAATAAAAAAAAGCCCCTGGCAGTACAGTTATCAGGACTGTATTGCAGGGGCTTTTTTTGAGTATGGTATATATTGAAAAAAGAACAAAAAGTTCTAAATAAAAAAGATCTGACTGGAAAAATGATCGTGTATCTGCTAAAATAAAATACACAATAACAGAGTGCAAAGAAGGTGATCGAAAACAAAAACACTTTGCACAAAAGATAAAATTCCATAGATGCGAAGCATCTGGAAATAAGAATACATCCGAAAACATGATCAAAATACAAAAGCCCTCAAAGTACCAAAGCTTATTAAGATACAAAAGCGAACGATACATAACGACTACGAAAGGGATGCCAGATGGCAAACAACACCATATTTGATGATGTTTTCCGGACAATGTTGGAAAAAATGCCAGAACTTATTATTCCATTAATTAATGAAGTATTTGGCACAAACTATCCGGCAGACATACCAATTGAACAGCAACGAAACGAACACCAGACAAAGAACGGAGAAAAAATAACAGACTCCCGTTTGAAAATTGCAGACAAAGTCTATCATATAGAATGTCAGAGTACGAGTGATACGGAAATGGTGATTCGGATGATAGAGTATGACTTTGCAATCAGTCTGGAAGAGGCAAAAGTGGAAAATGGCATATATCGGATGTATTTTCCATATTCTTGCGTGATATATTTGCGTGGAAAAGGCAGAAAAGATAATCTGAAATTGGAGATTATTATGCCAGATGGACAAAAAATCAAGTACAGTGTGCCTGCTATTTATGCGGAAAAATACACAAGGGATTACATTTTTCAGAAAAATCTGTTTTTTCTGTTGCCATACTATATTATGAGGTATGAAAAGCAGAAGAAAATAATTGATCAAGAAAAAGAAAAACTGCAAAGATTGTTAGATGAATATGCTGATATTCAAAAACGACTCTATGAAAGCCTGCAAAAACAGGATAGGGGAAAATACTATACAGATATAGTTAGCTTTATAACAAAAATATCAGACTATGTTTTCAGAGATTCTGAAAAAACAAAAAAAGGAATGGAGGAAACTATGGGCGGAAAAGTTCTGGAATTAGAATCAGAAAAATTGATAAGAAAAGGAGCACAAATAACCATAGAAGAAATGGTAAGTCGTATGAGAAAATCCGGTAAATTTACGGAAGAAGAAATAGGCTTAGCGACAGGACTGGATTTAGAAACAATTCGGAAGATAAAATAGAAAAATATTATATAGGATAAGAATTGTTAACGATACCACATTTTCTTCGGAATATATTGAGAAGAGTGATAGATGTAATACAAATTGGCAGGGAAGATATATGGTTTTCTGCCAGTTTGTATGTATATACATCTATATGGAGGAAAACTATGGATACATATGAAATAGCAGCCAAGATAGAGAATTTGGTATGGGAAATAAAAACTGAGATAAAAGACCAGATAAGAAACGAGTTGACAGAAGAATTAAAAACGACTCTAAAAGCAGAATTAACCATGGTAAGTATAGTTCGTATGTTAAAGAGAGGTAAATATACTTTAGAGGAAATTGCGGAGTATACTGACTATCCGCTAGAACTGGTAAAAAAGATAAAGGCAGATTTTTATCTGTAGAAAAACATATGGTAGAGAATCGATAGGGTTCTCTGTCATTTTTACCTTAAAAAGAGAATACTACATCATCTTGTGATAAATAGGAAAATCTCACCACATTTGTAACAAGTTATAGATTTTAAACCTGAAAAATCAAGGAAAATAAATGCTTTTGAAGTGTATGAAATTTAAAAAAATCGTAAAATTCTTGAGCATTACCCTTGACAAAAAGTGGTGAAAGCACTATTATTAACCATAACAGACAGATTATGTCTAGGAATCTTTACCCAAAAAGAAATAGTTATATTAAGGAAAGGGGAACTATAATCATGACAAAGATTAAAAACACAAAGAAGGGCATGGCAAAAAAGACATTAAGTATGTCACTTGTTGTTGCAATGCTTGCTACTTCTAATGTGCCGGTATGGGCTGCTGAGTTCAGCGATGGATCTGACGCATCAGTTGCTACTGAAGCAGATGCATTTACTGCTGATGAAACAGAAGTTCCAGTTGTAGAAGATACTTCAGATGTAGATACTGCTACTGCAGATGCAATCACAGCTAGCGACCTTGATGTATCTGGACTTACATTTACATTAGATGGTGGAAGTAAATTAGATGGAAAAGCTGTATTTGGTAATAAACTTACCGTAGGTGGAAAGATTGTAAAAAAATCTGATAATACACCATTACAAAATTATTCATTTGGATACAGAATTAAAGGGCATACAGATGCTTTATTAACTGGAACAGTAAATAACAATTCCGTAGCTTCAATGAGTCAGAATCTTTATGGTAATACATGGACACCTGCAATTGGGCAGACTATTGAGTTATATATTTTCAGAGATGACGCTGCTGCTAAAATCGATAATTTAGTTCTTGCATCATTTACACTGGAGAAAAAAGAAGTAACAGGTGCCATTGAATTACAGTTAGATGGACAAAATGCTAATCAGGGTACTTTTAAACAGACAACAGATGGATATACCATTGCGTATACAGGAAAAATTTATTCCTTCAGCAAAGATTCAACAGATGAAAATTCTATTTCCATTTCTGGTATCTCCAGAACAGATGGAACAGGAAATACTCCGATTGATTATGACAAATATGATGTAGCAGTGTCTAATTCTGTTCAGAATGCCGGTGATGTAATGACTATTCGTGTTACACCAAAAGCTAATTCTGGATTAAGCGGAGAATTTACAACAAAAGTAACTGTCGTAAAACGTCAGGGTGATAAAAAAGCAGAATCATTCCTTAATGCAGAGTTAAAAGAAAATTTGGAATATGAATATACAGGTAATCCTATTGCTATTCCGACTGATAAACTTACTGTAAAAGAACAAAAAGGCTATGCTGATGCTACATTACCGCAGGATGTTATTAAATCAGCATCAATACCTGCAACTGATGCTAATGGAA
Organism: Blautia sp. 1001283B150304_161114_C9; assembly: GCF_015668165.1. Lineage (NCBI taxonomy): Bacteria > Bacillati > Bacillota > Clostridia > Lachnospirales > Lachnospiraceae > Blautia > Blautia sp. 1001283B150304_161114_C9. The sequence goes on from NZ_JADPGO010000013.1 coordinate 79,861, forward strand.
CTCCAAAAGTTACAGTTGGCTTAAATGCTGATAAAGTAAATAACTTTGATATTTCAACAAAAAACACTTTAGAAACCGATAACACGACAGGATATCAGGTAACAATTAAAAAACGTGATTTAAGTAAAGTAAATGTTAGCCTTGCATTTAATAAAAAAGCTTTGGACTGCGTTCCTCAGGGACTTGCAGTAAAAGATTTTTGGAAATATCTTGCATTCGCTACAGCAGATGGGACAGCATTGACTCTTAAAAGTACTGACTACACTATTGAAGTAAAAGATGGCAATACTGTTATGAAAGCCAATGATACTTTTAAACAGGGAACCTATACCGCTACAGTTGCTGCTACAACAAATGGTAACTGCGTAAATTCTGTTGACTTTACATTTATTGTCGGAAGTGCTGTTTCTTCCGCAAAAAGTGATAATCTTACCAATACACAGTATTTCTATACAGGTTCTGAGATTAAACCAGACAAAACTATTTTAGGTGATGTTGATGTTTACGGTAAAGTAGCTGGTCGTCCTGATGTTGAGAAAGTTGCAACCATCAAACCGGCAGCTTATGAAATCGTAGGATATAAGAACAATGTTGATGCAAATGCGGCTCAGAAAGGTACCGTTCCAACTGTTACTATTAAAGTAACTGGTGGTAGTGACTATGTGGGCAGAACATTTGACATTCCATTTACTATTCAGCAGTTAACTGTTTCTAAAGATACAGTTACTGTACCGAAAACAGTTTCCTATGAAAAGGATTATACTAAAGCAGAAGAATATAAAGTTCAGCTTGCTGTAACTGCAAAAGATACAGTCAAAAAGACAATTGTAAAAGCTTTAACTGCTAATGATTATACTGTAAAATATGAATACAAAGCAGGACAGAAAAACGCTGATGGTTCTTATACAGCAACAGCTAACAATGGAAAAAATGACCTTCATAACTTCATTCAGTCTACAATTGTTATTACAAATAAAAACTTTAGAACACAGGATACAGTTAGTGGTACTGCCGTTTACGGAACCGAACTGACTCTTGCAGATAAAACAGAAATCGTTGCTAAAGCTCTGACAGACAGTATGGTTAAAGTTAATCCATCCAGCTATACATATACCGGAGCAGCAATTGTTCCTAATTACTATGTAATTGATGGAGTTACTGTACTGTATAATCAGGCTGACTATGGAACAAAAGGTGAGTACAAATATGTACGTTGTGACAACAACCTAAATGTTGGTACAGCTAAAGTCGTTGTAGCAGGTATAAATGATAAATATTCAGGAACAGCTTCTGCATCATTTGAAATTACTCCGGCAAACACAAATGACGTTAAAGTGACAATTGATAATCAGACTTATACAGGCAAACAGGTTAGACCTCGTACATTTAAAGTTACTTTAAATGGAAACGATGTTACAAATCAGTTTGAGATTGTTGGATATGGTGAGAACGTTTCCGGTAAAGGTACTGTAGAATTAAAACCAACTTCTAAAACCAAAAACTTTACAGGTGCGAATATTACAGCTGAATTTAATATTGTAAAAGAAGTTGTAACAGCTCAGTTAGATATTTATAATAAAAATGGTGTTAATGTAACAAATAATTACAAGGTAACTAATACAACCGGTAATTATGCTGGCTCATCCTTTGATTTCGATGGCACAGAAAAGACATTTGCTGCTACTACAATCAAAGATATCAAGAAAGTAGACAGCAATGATGGTGGATTAGTTGCTACAAAAGCTACTGCTAATGATCTTGAAGTTAAATACTATGAAAATATTGCAGGCGAAAAATCCGGATTAAAAGACAATAAGGGAAATTATTACAATATTGCATATGTATATCTTGTTGCAAAAGACGGAAGCGGATATACAGGAAACAAAACACTTCCTGGAACTAAAATTACAGGTGTTGTAGATTACATCACATTTGCAATCAAGAATGTAGCGTTTGTTGACAAAAATGTCACTGTTACTAACGGCGTATATGCTGGTGGACTTCAGGTAAGACCTCAGGTTCTTGTACAGATTAATGGAAATACTTTAGTTGAAGGTAAAGATTATGAGTTAGTAGTTGAAGGTGAAGTTGACGGAAACCATTACACAGATGCTACAGCTGCAAAACCATTCAAAGTTACTGTAAAAGGTAAAGGTGGTTATACAGGATCTTTATCTAGCAAATTTGACTGGGGTATTGACAAAAAAGATATTAAAGACTGTGATGTTAAAGTTACTGACGGTATCGTAACTGTTATGAACGGATATGTTCCTGTTCCAACTACAGAGTACACATCCAAGAATAACGGAGACGGAACATACACAGTAACAGCTAACAGCGCCTCCAAGAACTACACAGGTTCCAAGACGGTTAAAGCTGATGGAAAAGCCGCAGACGAAAAACCAGATGCTCCAATGATCAGCAGCGTTAAAGTTGTTGGCAACAAAGCAACTGCAATCCTTTCCGGTGATTCCGAAGGTGCTGCAGGTTATGACTATGTAATCTCTACAGATCGTGACTGCATCACAAACAAAGACTACGATTCCGTAAACAAGAACCAGGTTCAGACCTCTACTACATTCAAATATGTACAGCAGGGAACATACTACGCATACTGCCACGCTTGGAAACGTGATGCAAACGGCAAGAAAGTATTCAGCGACTGGTCTAACGCATATCCATTCGTTGTATCCGCAATCACACCGGATGCTCCAGTTATCACAAACGTTAAAGTAAGCGGATCTACTATCAAAGTAACATACAAAGCAGCTGCAAATGCAACTGGTTACGACGTAGTACTTGGAACAGATTCCAAGAAAGAAAACGGTGAGACACGTCCATACCACTATGGCGATCACAAAGTACTGAACCTCAAAGAAGGTACAGTAACAGCAACATTCAAGAAGGTACCAAAGGGAACATGGGTAGTTGGAATGCATGCATTCAACAGAACATCCGAAGACGGAAAGAAAGTCTTCAGCCCATGGTCAAACCTGAAAAAGGCTACTGTTAAATAATCCATTTGGGTAATTAATACAGATTCCTAAAAAGAAGGCTCCGGTCATTGCGACCGGAGTCTTTCTTTTTAGGAACTTTTTGCCACACTCCCAGACAATTACATGATATAATCAACATACAGAACCCTTACTTAAAATATCTCTAATGAAAGGAAGTCATGTATGAAGAAAAGAAAATCATGTTTTATCTGGCTCTTGTGTATTCTTCTCCTGGTCACAGTTTTACCTTCTGTAGATTTTACAGATGTCCAGGCAGCATCTGTCAGCAGTACTTTCACCGGATGGAAAACCTACGGTGGAAAGAAATACTATTATAAGAATGGCAAAAAGCTGACAGACCTGCACAAAATCGGCAAGTATTATTACTGTTTTGCCGCAGACGGTACCATGCTTACAGGATGGCACCGTATTCATAATCGTTTCAGGTATTTTGGCAAACAGACCGGAAGAATGCGTATCAATCAGACTGTAAATGGACGAAAGATCAACAGTAAAGGGGTCTGGACTCCTGTTGTTGTACTGGATCCGGGGCATTCTGCTGTCGTTGCCGGTGGTTATGAACCTCTTGGTCCTGGTTCCAGTCAGCTGAAAGAGAAAGATACGTCCGGAACCCAGGGTGTTGCTACAGGTGTGGAGGAATATAAGCTCAATCTGAGCATTGGTCTTCAGCTAAGAACCCTTCTTCAGAAAAGAGGGTTTAAGGTAATAATGACCAGAACCAACAGTAAAGTAGCTCTCAGCTGTATTGACCGTGCAAAAGTGGCAAATAAGGCAAAAGCAGATGCGTATATCCGTATCCATGCCAATGGAAGTGATAATTCCTCTATCAGTGGAGCACTGACTATCTGTACAACCAGAAACAGTCCTTATATTTCATCTATGTACGGAAAAAACAAAGCTCTTTCTGAGGCTGTGCTCAATGCATATGTGTCAGCTACAGGATGCAGAAAAGAATACGTCTGGGAAACAGACTCTATGACCGGAAATAACTGGAGCAAAGTTCCGACAACGATTATCGAGATGGGATATATGAGTAATCCTTCCGAAGACCGCCGTATGCAGCAGAGTTCTTATCAGAAAAAAATGGTACGGGGAATTGCAAATGGAATTGAGAATTACCTGATCAAATAGCCTTGCTTTTGTGGCACAGACAGTTTATACTGGACTGAATGGGTATAAAAAATAATTTGGAGGATTTTTCAAATGAAAATTGCAGTAACATACGATAATGGAGAGATTTTTCAGCATTTTGGAAAAACAGAGTCTTTTAAAGTTTATGAAGTGGAAGACAACAAAGTAGTTTCCAGTGAAGTGATCGGTTCTAACGGTACAGGACATGGAGCACTTGCAGGTCTGCTTGCTGAACAGGGTGTAAATGTTTTGATCTGCGGTGGTATCGGCGGTGGTGCTCAGACAGCTCTCACAGAGGCAGGAATCGAATTATGCGCCGGGGCCCAGGGAAATACCGATCAGGCAGTTGAAAGTTATTTAAAAGGCGAATTAGTGTCTTCCGGAGCTAACTGCGACCATCACCATCATGAAGAAGGGCATTCCTGTGGCAGCCATGAGGAGGGACACTCCTGTGGAGACAGCTGTGGTGGCGGATGCGGTGGATGTGGCGGATCACAGCCTCCGCTTACAGGACGCAATGTAGGAAAAACCTGCCGCACACATTACAGAGGAACTTTCAATGACGGAACACAGTTTGATTCTTCTTACGACCGTGGCGAACCGCTGGAATTCATCTGCGGTGCAGGCCAGATGATCAGAGGGTTTGATGCTGCTGTAGCTGACATGGAAGTTGGTCAGATCATTGATGTTCACCTTATGCCTGAAGAAGCATACGGTATGGCAGATCCAAACGCTATCTTCACTATGGAAATCGCCCAGCTCCCAGGTTCCGAAGACCTGACAGTTGGCCAGCAGGTATACCTGTCAAACCAGTTCGGTCAGCCATTCCCTGTTAAAGTAACAGCTAAAGATGAGAAAAATATCACATTTGATGCAAACCACGAAATGGCTGGAAAAGAACTTAACTTCAAGATTGAATTAGTAGAAGTGAAATAAGACAAATACTCAGGGCAGCCTCCCGGCAAAGATTTTGCCGATGAGACTGCCCTGTTTTATACTTTATTTACCAAAGTGATAGTGCTTTTTGTAGTTTTATAATTTACGAGTAAAAATTTACTGTTTTTGTGGGCTTACTGTATATTCGCTTACCGTTTACTGTCTTAAAAGCTCTTACATAATAATTATAAACCCAGTACATGCCTGTTTGGGAATCATAAGCCTTTGTGTCTTTCCAGGTTGAGACAGAGGACTTCACTGTTTTGGCAGCGGAACCATTGCGATAAATTACATATCCGGAAGCACCGGCTACTTTTGTCCAGGAAACCTCTGTACCACCGTTACTCATTTTACATGAAACCTTAGATGGAGCCGGGACAGCAGCTTTTCTTGATTTCACCGCTGAAAATTTAGAATATTTGTTTTTTCCACTTGCGTTGGTTCCATAAGCACGGACTTTAAATGAATAGGTTACTCCCGGTACTACATCTGCATCGAAACTGACAGCTCCTGTTTTCAGAGTTTTTATCCGCTTATAAGAAGACTGGGAATCTGTCCTGCAGTAAATCTGGTATCCTTTGGCACCCGGAACCTTTTTCCAGGTTAAATGTATTTGATCTGCAGATTTCTGGGAAAGTTTCAGCACCGGTTTTGTCAGTGGTGTGTTGTTCTCAGATACCTTTACCGTCACCTGACACTGGGTCTGAAAATCTCCGGCAGAAGCAGTGATTACTGCCTGACCATAACCGTTCCCCTGAATGGTTCCATCCTCTGAGACAGATGCAACCCCAGGATTACTGCTTGTCCAGACCACATCTTTTACATCATCAGAGTTAGATGGTGTAAAGGAAGGTGTGAGTTTTTGTGTATTGCCTTCGTCAATTGTCAGATTTGTCTGGTTCAGAGCAATTCCATTAAGTGGAGTTGTCACTACGGGGATTTCATACAGGTATGTGCGGGAACTGTCATAGCTGCCATTATCATAATTTCCGGATACCCATACAATATTACGTCCCCATAAGATCGGCTGGGAATCCGTCTGGATCGTTACATTCTTGTATAACTTGGATAATATTACGTTCCCGGAAGCATCCATAAGGAGATAATGCAGAACGCTCTGGTCGGAGGTTTCCTCTGAGAAAAGGACTGCGTACTGATTATTTCCTACAGGGATAAGTTTTGGTTCTGTCAGGGTTATTTTTGCACCTGACGGTGAATACTGAGTGAGCCAGATAAATCTGGAAGCCATACTGTTCTTATCTGTGATTATCATAAAGATATTTTTGTTAAGATTCTCATATCCGGTCTGTCCATTCACAGCAAAACCATGGGGAACAGACTTGCCTACTGTGATCAGATTATTTCCTGCCAGAGAAAATCCGGTTACCTCGCATCCGGTATAATTATCACCTGTAGCCCCCATAAAAGGAAAGATATTTACCGCACGATCCTGAGCGATATATCCGCCGGAATATGCGGAGAAGGAGGACAGGATCAGACCTCTGTAACAAGCATCCCCATGATCCAGAAAATATACATGAGAACCGTCATTTACAACAAACTGATTAAGGGAATGGCTGCAATAAGGCATATCTGAATTAATAAGCGTCATATCCTGAGTGTTAATGACAAAAGTGATATTACTCTGATGATGAATCCCTTCCATTGTCAGAGCCCTCTTTTCCCCTTTATCTAAGTTCGATAGTTATACGTTCTTTGATACCGGTTTTAGAATTAACTGCAGTAAACATGATCCTGAAACCTTTGCCTCCCGCTACCGGGATCTTGCTTCCGTTTGCCACGGATTCACTGCGCATCCATCCTTTTTGCAGGTATTCGATCGCAGGTTTCATACTGCCATTCGCAGGATTATTTCCACTATATATGTAAAGTTTGTCAAGCTTCCATCCTTTTGCAAGAGTAACCGTTGTTTTTACTTTCTTTCCGGCAAATTTTGTGTAGCTGAGACTTGTTTCAGAAGAAGATTTAAATCTGGAACCCGGAACAGTAGTTGCGCCGATCTTTACTGATTTAACAGGATTTACATATTTTTTAACAGTTACCTTTATTTTATATGTTTTACCCTGACATTTAAAAGAAACAGTAGCTGTACCGGCTTTCTTTGGGACTGCCAGAATCGTATAGTATGTCTGTGAAGTGCCGTAGGTGGATTTTGACAGTTTGACAGTGACAACTGCCTTATTACTTGATTTTAGTCTGGAAACTTTGGACGATAAGGAAGCCAGGGATTCTGTTGCCGGCTTCGGATAGGCAACTAAGGTTGCCGATGCAGGAACATGTTCATCTGCCGCCCAACCTGTAGCAGAGGTCACTGCAAACATGGAAAGGATCATTCCAAACGCCAGTAAAAAAGAGAGTAATTTTTTGCTTGTTTTCTTCATTCTTTTTCCCTCCTAAAAGTGTATGTTAGAGTTAACTGAACGTTTCAGACAGGAACAGCTGTCTGGAGCATTCCTATATACTCAATATAGCACACAACTTTCACAGCGTCCATGACAGATTATGTTGATTTAGCGTGCAAAATTGCCGATAAAGAAAGACTCCGGTCGCAATGACCGGAGCCTTCTTTTTAGGAATCTGTATTAATTACCCAAATGGATTATTTAACAGTAGCCTTTTTCAGGTTTGACCATGGGCTGAAGACTTTCTTTCCATCTTCGGATGTTCTGTTGAATGCATGCATTCCAACTACCCATGTTCCCTTTGGTACGTTCTTGAATGTTGCTGTTACTGTACCTTCTTTGAGGTTCAGTTTCTTGTGATTGCCATACTGGTATGGACGTGTCTCACCGTTTTCTTTCTTGGAGCCAGTTCCCAGTACTACATCGTAACCAGTTGCATTTGCAGCTGCTTTGTATGTTACTTTAATAGTAGATCCGCTTACTTTAACGTTTGTGATAACTGGAGCGTCCGGTGTGATTGCGGATACAACGAATGGATATGCGTTAGACCAGTCGCTGAATACCTTCTTACCGTTCTCGTCACGTTTCCAAGCGTGGCAGTATGCGTAGTATGTTCCCTGCTGTACATATTTAAATGTAGTAGAGGTCTGAACCTGATTCTTGTTTACAGAAGCGTAATCTTTGTTTGTGATGCAGTCGCGGTCTGTAGAGATTACATAATCGTAACCTGCAGCACCTTCGGAATCACCGGAAAGGATTGCAGTTGCTTTGTTGCCAACAACTTTAACGCTGCTGATCATTGGAGCAGCTGGTTTTTCTGCTTCTGTTGCACCGTTTGTTTTAACAGTTTTAGAACCTGTATAGTTTTTGCTTGTTTTTGCAGCTGCGACAGTTGTTGTTCCGTCATTGTTTGCAGTTGTTGTGTAGTCTGCTGTATCTACTTCAACTTTACCGCATTTAACAGACAGTTTTCCATCTTTAACAGTTACATCTGCATTTGCAAGATTAAATTTGTCAATTCCCCATGAATATGTTAAATTAGCACCAGTTGCTGTTTTATATCCATTCTTAGGTTCGATTGTGACTGTAAGGCTCTTCTTTTCAGTAGCATTTACAACATCTTTGTTAGCAGATACATTCAGATCATAATCTGTACCTTCAACAAGAGTTCTTCCTTTTACTACGATTGAAACTGCCGGTTTCACAGGAAGACCTGCTGCATATGTTCCGTTGGAAACGGTTACGTTTGTAGCTGCAACATCCTGCTGATTGATTTCAATAAAGTCAATTGCAAATACATTTACAGTTTTGTTTCCGGCTGCATCTGTGTATACACCATCTTTTACGGAAATACCGTTTGTTTTATCTGTAGTAGTAAGGTCTCCACCGAATTTGCCTTTTGCTACTGCAAGAACAGCTGCATACTGCTTACTGTCAGTACCTTTCTTTCCATATACGTTATCTACATATTTGATTTCATAATCGGTGCCTTCAGTTAAAGTCTTTCCAGTGTTGTTTACCAGAGAAGTTTTTGCAAATGTCTGAGCAGTACCATCATAATCAAAATTCTTTTTAGCATCGGTAACTACAAATCCATTCGCATCAAGATACTCGAATGTGCTTGGTTTTGTGGTAGATAACATTTCGCCGCAGATGTTGAAGGTTAATGTCTTAGTTCCTGTAAAGTTATTGTTTTTAGGTGTAAGAGTTACAGTACCTTCACCAACCTTAACATTTTCACCATAAGTCAGTGTAAAGTTCTTTGCAACATCAATCTTCTTTCCGTCCAGGGTAAGATCAATCTCATCAGCCGGAACTTCCAGAGAATATCCCCTGTATTGTTTTGTAGCAATAGTTCCTTTTAATTTTGAAGCATCCGCAGACTGGATTGTATAAGTGATGCTCGCAGTTCCCTTGTAATCTCCTGTGCCTTTGACAGTCAGGGTAGCAGTACCTGCATTTACGTTATTTGTGTAAGTATAAGTATATGCTGGTTTGGCTGGTGCAGTAGCTGTTGGTCCTGGAAGAATGTGTCCACCTACAACTACATCAAATGCCGGCTCAACAGCCTGTCCATTGTATGTGAAAGAAGTTTCTCTTAACTTGATGTTTTCCGGTTTTAAGGTTGCTTTTGTAATAGTGGAGGTCTGCGTAAGGATTGCAGTACCACCGGTTGGATTTGTAAAGTTGCCGTTAGCTTTTAATGTAACTGTGGCTTTAACTATTGCTTTTCCATAACTATCGGTAGTAAGTTCATATGCAGTTGTATAGTCTTTGCCTTCTTCCAGTGTTAAAACTTTGTTTGTTCCCGGTACTTTTGCCTTAACTACCAGACCCATTGCAGTCTTATAATCTTCTGGTTTTGCATCAGCAATTTCTTCAACATACTCATTTCTAGTTACTTCTGTAACTGGTGTTTTGTTGATTGTGAAATTATATTCTTTGCTGCTGTTCACATAACTGTCTTTACCAACTAATGTTAATTTAGCGGTACCTGCATTGGTGTTATCGGAATATTTGATTTCATAATCAGTATCTTTTAATGGAGCACCCTGATATGTTGGTACACCAATTTCATCAGCTGTAAATGTTACAGGTTCACCTGTATAATATTTACTTATACCAGTTCCAATGCTATAAACACCGGAAGTTACACCTTCTGTTGTTGTAGTACCTTTTTTGAAAACAGCATCTGCAATGTTTGTTGCATAGATAGATAATACAGCAGTGGTTGATCCTGTTACTTTAGTATTACCTGACTTAGGAGTAATTGTAACAGTATATGTACCAACTTTAGTAGCATCATTTGGAATGGTAACATCTACATCAGTATCAAGAGTTAAAATATCTTTTGTATCTTTATCTTTGTATGTAACAGTAACAGATGGAACTTTGCCAGTTCCAGATGCCGGTGCCTTTACAGGAGTAATAGTTGCTTCCACAGTACTGAGATCACGTGCCTGAACTTCAAAAATGTTAGTGGATTTGATTCTTCTATTCTGTTCCGCTACTGGAGTAATGTTATAGTTTTTGTTTCCAGTTTTCGGAGTTCCATTGATCAAACTGATCCATACGGAATCAGCATTGTACCAGACATTTACATAACCATCTTTATCTGCTGCAAGGTAGTCGGATAAGTCAATTGTTTCTGTTTTTTTATCCACTAACTTAATATCTTCTTTTTTAACTTTAATAGTGTCAGTGCTTTTTCCGTTATATTTAAGAACCGGATTCTTTAAAGTAGCAACCATCTCACCATCAAAAGCGGATAAATCTTTTGGTAAGATCTTATAAGTTGCTGTAATAGAGCCTGTATATGCTGATGACTTAGGTGTTAATGTAATTGTGATTGGTTTATCTGTTACATTTACATAGTCACTATTTTCGTCATAGCCAACGGTATATACTTTTTCAAGGTCAGCCAAAGTTCCTGTAGCATTTAATCCTGTATCAGCTGTTTTAGCTTTAATTGTTGGAACAGCTTTCTGAATTTCGCCAGTATATGTAACATCGGCAGCGGTTGCACTTACAACATCAGCGGTCTTTTTTGCATTTACGGTGATTTCGTTAGAAGTATAACTCCATTTCATCTCATCTTTAGAATCAACAGCGTAAACAAATAATGTTACTTTTTTACCAACAAGAGAAGAATCAATATTAATATTACAAGTCTGAGGCTTACCAGCTGTAAGAGGTAGCTCAGTACCTACAACCTTTCCATCAACTTTCCAAGCAACCTTTAAATCCGGTTTTGTTCCAGTAAAGACATTATTATCTGTTACTGTAACTGATGTTGATAAATTTCCGGACCCCCATACAATTGTATTATCTACAGCTTTACCATTGTACGTCATAGGTGTTAAAGTTGCGGTATATTCTTTACCAGTAGAAGACTCAGTTGCAACATCAGCTGTGTTGTCTTCTACAACAGGAGCTTCTGCAACATCATCAGAGAATGCTTCTGCAGCCGGAGCTTCTGTAGTAACTGATGTTTCACTGCCATCACTGAACTCAGCAGCCCATACCGGCACATTAGAAGTAGCAAGCATTGCAACAACAAGTGACATGCTTAATGTCTTTTTTGCCATGCCCTTCTTTGTGTTTTTAATCTTTGTCATGATTATAGTTCCCCTTTGGGTGGTGGACAGGTTGATTTTGTATAGGAATTTAGTGTAAGGAATGATGATTATTTGTTAAAGTATATGCGTTATATGATTTATAACTAATTTTTTATAGATTTTTATATGAAAATACATAATTATATTCAAAAAGGTCTGTATTTAATGCGCAAAAAAGCTTTCAATCATATCCGAAAAGATGCGATTGAAAGCTTTTTTCACATTATGTAATAAACTTGTTACTTGTTGAGTATAGTTTCATACAGAATTATAAAGGTATCATTTAGAACTTTAGGCTGTAAAAGTCATTCCCATAGATTTTGCAATCTCTTCCAGCTTATCTGTGGCAAAACCGGTATATTTTTTAATTTTGTCAATTGGTTCTTTATCTTCGAGCATCATTTTTGCAAGGGACAGATTTTTCTGTTCTACACCTTGTTCCACGCCCTGTTCGATGCCCTGTTCAATACCCTGTTCAACAAGTGCTTTTCCAAGATTACACATATCCTGCACCTCGCTTTCAAATTCTTCTGTCATGGCAATGCCGAAATCATCCTGAAGACGGGCTTTCTTTGTTTCCGGCGATATGGAAAGAGAAAAGAGTGTGTTCAGCAGATCAAGGATCTCCAAATCACTTTCTTTATCAGCATCACCCAGGTTTACGATCACAACTTCCATAAGGTCATAGCTGTCCGGACTTTCATAAGGTTTCCCCAATACCGTATCCTGTACTGTGTGATAGCGGAAGATTCCGTTCCTGCGTTTTTTTGCCGGATCCGGACAGATCCAGATGCTGTAGACTTTCTGGAGTTCTTCATAATGTTCTCCGGTAAAGACAGTCCCATACTGTTCGGATATCATTCTTGCGCAGTAATAGAAACCTCTTGTAACTAACGGATATCCCGGAGTGTCATTTAACTGGATCTCCAGATTGATGATCAGCTGCACCGGCTCTGCGCTGCCAGGGATGTATGCCCTGAAACGGATGTCATAATACACAGTCTGTTCCCTGATTGCATTTGCCTCGGAATTAAGACTGTCTATCCGTTCGTTTCCATCCAGTGTCCAGGTATGGTCAGGCTGATCCTGATGCACTGCCCGGCTGGAAACTTCGATGTTGTCCTTTAAGCAGTTTTCGCAGATAAACTTAACACTGTATTGGGAAAATTCTTTTGTACAGGATTTGAGGATCCAGGCAGCAACTGCCTTATAGGTTAATAGTTTCTTGGCACATTCGTCATATCTTGCACGTTCTGCGGCAAGGTCTATCGTCTGTGCCAGATCTGTCTGATGTACTATGGATGTCACCTCCCTGTCACATATTTTGTATTTATATTTTATCAGAGCTGTTGTTTGTTTACCAGAGAAACTTTTCGACAATCATAGAATAAATTTTGACAAAAAAGAACCCCTATCGTAATGATGATAGGAGTCCTATTTGGAAATTTCTGTTCTTCTTGCTTTATAAAAATTTCTGTATCATTTTATGTAAAGATTACTTTCTTCCCGGATTTTTTCGATGATCTGACCCCAGTAGCTCATAAATGCGGATTGCTTTATGGCAGCCCCTGTTGGGTCTGAATCCAATGTGGTCCTTTTTAAAGAAAATTGGCTTTATGAAAAATTCAGGATTTTTTTATTTGGAAATTAGATGTTCAGACCCTTTGGATAATGACTATGTACATTATTCATATAGCTGGGATGGTTTTATGTATGGGTAAGGAATTTTATGTTATATAAATTTTAGAGTTCTTTTATGTGGAGATTATTATCTTTCCGGTTATTTTCGATGTCGAGTAGACGCACCCCTTGCGGTCGTACGCCCCTCACAGAATCCGGACTTGCGGCTTTCCCGCATCCGGCTCTTTGCGAAACGAATCGTTCACATTTATCAATTATATACACTGACATATATTCGGGGTCTTACCAGTGGATAGCTGTTATCTATCATATTCAGAAATTCTACCCAGTTGTAGCTTTTCTTTTGACTCCTCCGATTTAGACAGTAGAATAAACTTTTCATTACGTGGTATCGAAATGCTGTTATTCTTTCTGTATTGTCTGTGATTCCATAGTAATGGTAATAACCAGTCAGTATCTGATTGAGTTTAGCAGTAATCTCTTTCAGTTTCCATGTTTTCATGTGTCCCATCAGTTGATTTATTTCTCTGCATTTCTTCGCAAACTTCTTCTTACTGGTTTTCCTCTTCACTCTGAATCTACCATTCTTGCTTTTGGAACAGTAGTGTGTAAAACCTAGGAAAGTAAAGGTACCTGGCTTCGTTCCACTTTTACTGCATCTTTCCTTTGCGTATCGTCCGAACTCTATCAGCCTGCTCTTTTCTTCTTCAAGGCTTAATCCAAAGTGTCCCATTCTATGTTTTAAGTGTTCATAGAACCATACTGCATCTGATTTGTATTGGAATGTCACCACAAAATCATCAGCATAGACCACCAGACCTGCATATCCCTTTAACATCGGCGTTACCACCTCTTTGAACCACCATATCAGCACATAGTGCATATAGATACAGGAAATTATCGGAGAGCAGACGGAACCTTGTCCACTTCCTTCCTCTGTTGCTTCAAATTCATAGTTATTCATAATTCCTGCTTTCAGCATTCGTCTGACAAGGCGGATAATATTCGGGTCTTTGATCCTTGATTCTATAAAACGCACAATCCATTCATGGTCAAGATGCTGGAAGAATCCTTTTATATCCGCATCCAGAACATAATTCGTCGGTTTCCTTTCCAGCATTATGTTTAGTTTGCGGATTGCTTTATGGCAGCCCCTGTTGGGTCTGAATCCCATCATCTCATCATAAAACATTGGCTCGAATACTGCTTCCAGTATCCTGCGCAGTGCTTCCTGTACCAGCTTGTCTTCATAACAGTAGATACTAAGTGGCCGCATCTTCCCATTGTCCTTTGGTATTTCTACCAGTCTTGCTGGTTTAGGCTTATAGGATTTCTTCTTCAAACTTTCTATAAGGGCTTCTAGATTTTCTTCCAGATTTCTTCCGTATTCTTCTTTGGTAACTCCATCTATTCCTACGGCTTTCGTTCCATCCATCTGGACATGACAGTTCTCAAGCATCTCCTTATTGATAAGATGCCCCAGTGATGTAAAGACCATGTCTGGGTTTTCTTTTGATAATTGTGATATTCTCGCCAATTTCGTTTCCATTAGTTCCCCTATCTCTGTGTATAGCTAATGTTTCCTCTTTGATATAGTTTCGCAGGCCAGAACTGCGAGGCACAGTTCTCTCTCGACTTCCCTCCAGTATTTATTTTGTTCACACCTTCACCGGTACTGTTCGGGCCTCCGACTACCTGCACTTCGTTTGTCTTTCTTCTTTTGGTTGGAGGACATACTTTTCATTTACACACTCTGAAAAGAAAATGCAGGTCCTCTCCAGTTGACATATAGTCCCTGTCTGACATGAATAGTTTCAACAACACCGCAGAGGCATGCAAAATCTCACCATAACGATAAGTGCATATATTGTCTTCCACCCTGACCACGGTGTCGACCCTCTGATACTTTGGGATTTCGGTGCTCCATAGCTATCCCTGCTATCTTGCTGTCTACGCTTAGCCTGCACGTTACCGCAACAGACTCAAGACTCGCTTCAAATGCTGTGGTTAACAGCTTATTTGATGGGGCTTCCACCCACCGGACTATATACCCTTTGCTGGACGCACGGTCAGACCCCAATGTGGTCAACTTAAGCCCAGAATGCTGAAAATTCAACGATTCTGGGCTTATATTCTGGATTTTT